>NZ_JBEYVX010000006.1:0-213875 GCF_040644195.1 Streptomyces sp. NPDC047014
GGTCTCCTCGGCTCGCGCGTGCGGCGGGGTTCGTCCCGTACGGCCTGGGTTGCGCGCTCGTCCTGCGGGGACCCTCCTGCGTGTCCCCACCCCACCGCCCCGGCTCCGACAGCCCGGCCCTGTCCCCGCATGGGCCTGATGCTGCGCCCGGACCCGGCCGGTACGGGCCGCCCCGTCATGGTGCACCGTGCCCTACCCGTGCGGGGGAGGGCCTGCGGGGAGGTAAGGGTGCGGGACCGTGCGCGTACGGGTGAGGGCCGGGGCGGTGTTGTTCGCGAAGCTGGCTCGTATGGGTGGGGAGCTGCGCTGGGCGGGTGCGTCCGGGGAGTCGGCGAGTACGGGCGGACAGAGCTGAGCCGGACAGTGCTGTTCACGGCATCAGCTCGTGCGGGGATGGTCGGGCTGGGTGGTGTCGTTCACCGCATCGGCCCGTATGGGAACGGCGTGCTGGGTGGTTGTGTTGGCGGGATCGGCCTGTACGGGCGGGGGAGCCGGGCCGGGTGGTGTTGTTCGCGGCATCGACCTGTACAGGGATGGTGGGGGCTGGGTGGTGGTGTTTGCGGAGTTGGCTTGTACAGGTGGGTGGAGTCGGGGTGGTTGGGCTGTTTCGGGGATCGGGCTCGTACTGCACGCAGCGGGGACGGGGTGGGGTGTCCCCGCAGGACGAGCGCGCAACCACCCCGTACAGGACGAACCCCGCCGCACGCGCGAGCCGAGGAGATACCCCACCCCGGCACCGCGGACCGCCCGCCAGGATGACTAATGCCGGTTAGCGGGCGAAGCACCCCCGCACCGGGACTGGGCTCCGCCCGGCGCCGCCCCCGCCAGGGTGAAGCGATCCGCCTAGTGGGCGAAGCCACCCGGGACGGGGACCAGGTCCCGCCCGGCGGGCGAAACGCCTCGCGCTCGGGACATGGCCCGCTCCGCGCGACGCCCCCTCGCCCGGGGCAGGGCCCGACTCGCGCAGCGGCTCCCCGCCCCGGGGGCAGGGCCGCCCCGCGCAGCGGAGCCCCTGCCTCGGGGACAGGGCCCGACCCGTGCAGCGGAACCCCCGCCCCGTGGGCAGAGCCACCCCGCACCCCGAACCCCTGCCCCGACGGCTGGGCCGCCCCGTGCAGCGGAAGCCCCCGCCCCCGGGGGCAGGGCCCGACCCGCGCAGCGGGACCCCCGCCCCAGGGGCAGAGCCACCCCGCACCCCGAGTTCCTGCCCGGGGCCAGGACCACCCCGCGCAGCGGCCCCCCCGCCCCGGGGACAGAGCCGCCCCCCCCGCAGCGGGACCCCGTGTCGGGGTCAGGTGGCGTGGTGGGTGAGGGAGAGGAGGTCTTGGGCGGGGCCTCTGGGGCGGGTGCCCTGGGGCCAGATGGCGCGGAGGGCTCGGTTCAGGGGGGTCGTGGTCACCGGGACCTCCAGCAGGCGGCGGGAGGCCAGTTCGTCGCCCAGGGCCAGTTCCGACAGGACGCACGGCCCCGCCCCGCTCAGCGCCGCCGCCTTCACCGCCGTGGTCGAGGCCAGTTCCAGCAGCGGCGCCGCCAGGCCCCCGTACCCCGCGAGCGCCGCGTCCAGGACCTGCCGCGTCCCCGACCCCCGCTCGCGCAGGATCAGCGGCGTCGAGGCCAGTTCCCCCGCCTCCACCCCCTTCGTACGCCGCGCCCACGCGTGCCCCGGAGCCACCGCCACCACCAGCCGGTCCTGGGCGATCACCGCCGAGTCCAGCCCCTCCGGCACGGTCAGCCCCTCCACGAAGCCCAGGTCCGCCTCGTGCGCGAGCACCCGGCTCGCGACCACCGCCGAGTTCCCCGCGTGCAGCGACACCGCCGTGTCCGGCCGCTGCCCGCGCAGGGCGATCAGCCAGCCCGGCAGCAGGTACTCCGCGATCGTCATGCTCGCCGCCACCCGCAGCCGGGAGTCCCGCCGCCCCCGCAGCGCCTGCGCCCCCGCGTCGAGCGCCTCGGCCGCCTCCACCACCCGTCGCGCCCAGTCGGTGACGAGCGCCCCCTCCGCCGTGAGCGTCGACCCGCGCGGGGAGCGGTCCACCAGGGCCACCCCGAGCCGGGACTCCATCGCCCGGATCCGGCTGCTCGCGGCTGGCTGGGTGATGCCCAGCCGACGGGCGGCCCCGCTCAGGCTGCCCACCCGGGCCACCGCCAGCAGCAGCTCCAGCGCCCCGAGGTCCGGGACCCGGTACGCCAGCGGAACCCACTTCTCCTCACCCATAACATCAGTTTATGGCCTTATAGACAGATCACCTCTGCCGATCGGCCCGCCCCGCCGGGACGCTGGACCCATGGCCACCACCCTCGTGCGACCCCGCACCCTCCTCGAAGCCGCGCCCCCCGCCCACAAGGCCCCGGCGCTGCGGAACCTCGGCCCGAACTGGTACGCCTCCGTCATGGGCACCGCGATCGTCGCGGGCGCCGGCGCGAGCCTCCCGTACCAGCTCCCCGGCCAGCGCGTGGCCTGCCAGCTCGTCTGGGCGCTGTCCGCCGCCGCCCTCGCCGTCCTGCTCACCGCCCGCGCCGGGCACTGGCTGCACCACCGCGACCGGGCCCGCGCCCATCTCCTCGACCCGGCCGTCGCCCCCTTCTACGGCTGCCTCGCGATGGCCCTGCTGGCCGTCGGCAGCGGCACCCTCCTCGTCGGCAAGGACCTCATCGGGACCGGCGCCGCCGTCGCCGTGGACGCCGTGCTCTTCACCGCCGGTACCGTGACCGGCCTGGCCGCCGCCGTGGCCGTGCCCTACCTGATGGTCGTACGCCACAAGGCCGAGCCCCGCCAGGCCACCCCCGTCTGGCTGCTGCCGCTGGTCGCGCCGATGGTCTCCGCGGCGGTCGGCCCGCTGCTGATACCGCATCTGCCCGCCGGCCAGCCCCGCGAGGCCCTGCTGCTCGCCTGCTACGCCATGTTCGGGCTCAGCCTGCTGGCCACCCTGCTGATGCTGCCGCTGATCTTCGGCCGCCTGCTCGTGGGCGGGCCGCTGCCCCTGGCCCTCACCCCGACCCTGTTCCTGGTGCTCGGCCCGCTCGGCCAGTCCACCACCGCCGTCAACCAGCTCGCCGATGTCGCCCCGCAGTCGGTCGACGGCGCCTACGCGGCCGCGCTGGGCGCCTTCGCGGTGGTCTACGGGGTGCCCGTGATGGGCTTCGCCCTGCTCTGGCTGGCCCTGGCGACGGCCCTGCTGGTACGGGCGGCACGCGACGGCATGGGCTTCGCGATGACCTGGTGGGCGCTGACCTTCCCCGTCGGCACCTGCGTGACCGCCGCCGCGGGCCTCGCCCGCCACACCGGCCTCACGGCCTTCTCCTGGCTGGCCGCCGCCCTGTTCGCCGCCCTGCTCACCGCCTGGCTCGTCACGGCGACGAGGACCCTGCACGCGCTGCTGACCCGCCGCCTCCCGTAACCGGGCCCTGAGCCCCGCCGGTCTCAGGCGGTCGGTTCCTCCTCGCTGCGCGCGTGCAGGGACTTCGTCAGGAAGGAGCCCGCCACGATGAGGCCGACGCCCAGCCACCACATGTTGTCGAAGATCAGGACCGCGATGCCGACCGGTACGAGCAGGCCCGCCAGCGGGACCAGGAAGCCGGCCCAGCGGGTGGGTTCGGGGGGCTGACCCGTGGCCTCGCGGACCGCTCGGGCGCGGGCCACGTCCGGGTACCAGACGGTGAACTTCAGCGCGGCGACGATCGCCATGATCTGGATGATCCAGCCGGTCCAGATGTTGTTCGGGTTGTGCAGGACCAGATCGCCGTACGCCCCCGCCGCGGCCCCGATCAGGAAGGCGAGGCCCCATACCCCGGTGATCATGTAGTTGGTCCGAAGGAAGCCGCGGGTGTGCCAGAGCGCGGGGTCGACCTGCTCGCGGGCGTACTGGATGGTGAACGGCATCCGTACCGCCATCGAGCCGAAGGCGATCACCGCCAGGGCGATGCTCGAGAGCTCGCCCGCGTAGGTCTCCAGCCATTTCAGGGTGCCCGGACTCGCCAGCGCACCGATCACGGCGAGCGCGGTGAAGAACACCACGTCGGCCAGTTCGAGCAGTTTCCAGGAGCTGCCGCGGTTGACCAGATGGGTCAGGGCGATCAGGGAGATCACCGCGGCCAGGGCCAGCCCGACGGCCAGTTCGAACCGTCCGGGGCCGACCAGCAACGAGAAGATGATCCACGGCGCCATGCCCACGACCGGGTTGTCGAGAAACCCTGCCACGGGGCCGGTGGCCGCGCTGTGCGCCTCGGTTCTCACCCCTCCAGCCTGCACGCTGGATGCCCGGAGGGCCATTCGTGGCCGGGGGCGGCACCGGCTGAGGGCGGCACCGGCCGACGGCCGCACCGGCACCGCCCGCGGGCCCGCGCCGGGGAAAGCGCGGGGCCCGCGGCCGGCGGTCCGTCAGGCCACCGGCACCGCGCCGCGCAGCGCGGCGGCCCGGATCAGGGAGGACATCACGCGGGTGTCGGTGTCCCGCTCCGGGTGCCACTGGACGCCCAGGACCCAGCGGGCCGGATCCGGCAGCTCGATGGCCTCCACCGTGCCGTCCACGGCGCGGGCCGAGACCACCAGGCCGTCGCCCAGGCGTTCCACGGCCTGGTGGTGGTAGGTCGGGACCTGCGCCTCCTCGGGGACCAGCTCCGCGTACCGGGTGCCGGGGAGCGGGCGGACCGGGTGCCAGGACATCACCCCGGGGGTGTCCACGTGGCCGTCGATGTGCTGGATCAGCGTGCCGCCGAGGGCGACGTTCAGCGCCTGCATGCCCCGGCAGATGCCGAGCAGCGGCAGCCCGGCGTCGAGGGCCGCCGCGATCAGGGCCAGCTCCCACTGGTCGCGTACGGTCGCGGGGGCGCCCGTACGGGGGTCGCGGGCGGCGCCGTAGTGGGCCGGGTCCACGTCCGGGCCGCCCGCCACCACCAGGCCGTCCACCCGGCTCAGCACCTCCGCCGCCGCTCCGGGCTCGTCCGGCGGCAGCAGTACGGCGGCGCCGCCCGCCGCCTGGACGAGTGCGTAGTACCCGGACGGTACGACGGAAGCCGCGAGGTCCCACACCCCGTAGCGGGTGGAGTCCTCCACGTAGGTGGTGATGCCGATGAGCGGCCTGGGCACGTTCCTTACCTCCAGCGGGGCGGGGGTCGGTCGAGGACAGGGTTTCAGTCGCGGGAGAGTTCCGCCTCCGCTTCGGCGAGGGCGGCGAACTCCTCCTCGGGGGCCGAGGCCACGAGGTGGTGCCGGCTGTAGAAGGCGAAATAGGCGAGGGCGACGGCGTACACGGCCAGGGCGATGAACGCCGCGTCCTTGTCCACCAGGAAGGTGGCGACCAGGGCCGAGAGGGCGAGGGCGAAGGCCACCGAGGAGGTGAGGACGCCGCCCGGGGTGCGGTAGGGGCGCTCCAGGTGCGGCTCCCGGCGGCGCAGCACGATGTGCGAGAGGGCCATCAGGGCGTAGGAGATGGTCGCGCCGAAGACCGCGATGTTCAGCATGCGGGCGCCGTCGCCGGTGGCCGCCGCCAGGGTGAAGCCGATCGCGCCGGGGATGACCAGGCCCAGGTACGGGGCCTTGCGCCGGGAGGTCAGGGACAGGAAGCGGGGCAGGTATCCGGCGCGCGAGAGGGCGAAGAGCTGGCGCGAGCCCGCGTAGATCAGCGAGAAGAAGGAGGCGACGAGCCCGGCGAGGCCCGCGTAGTTCACGAAGCGGCTGAGCGCGGTCGGGCCGCCGTCCCCCTCCAGGGCCACGACCAGGGGGTTCCCGGCGGACTTGACGGCGTCGGCGCCCTGGGCGCCGGTGGCGGCGAAGAAGGTGATCAGTGCGAGCAGGGCGAGGACGCCCATGGAGATGGCGAGGGCCCTCGGCATGGAGCGGACCGGGTCCTTGGCCTCCTCGGCGGCCAGCGGTACGCCCTCCACCCCGAGGAAGAACCACATGCCGAAGGGGAACGCCGCCCAGATGCCCAGCAGGCCCAGCGGCAGCCAGGAGTTCGAGCCGAAGGCGTCGGCGTCCACGGGGATGTCGTTCAGCCCGGCGGCGTCGAACTCGGTGAAGGCCCCCACCGCGAAGATCAGCAGCGCGGCGACGGCGATCGCGGTCACCACCAGGCTGAACCGGAGGGCTTCCCCGACCCCCCAGAGGTGCACGCCGATGAAGATCACGAAGCAGCCGAGGTAGACCGGCCAGCCGGAGGTCAGGCCGAAGAGGCCGAGGGATTCGACGTAGTCGCCGATGAAGATGACGATCGCGGCCGGGGCCAGGATGTACTCGATCAGGATGGCCGTGCCGGTCAGGAAGCCGCCCCAGGGGCCGAGGGCGCGGCGGGCGAAGCCGTAGCCGCCGCCCGCCGTGGGCAGGATGGTGGACAGCTCCGCGAGGGAGAAGACCAGGCAGGCGTACATCGTGCCCATGAGGACGGTGGCGATGGCCAGGCCGCCGAAGCCGCCCTTGTCGAGGCCGACGTTCCAGCCGGAGAAGTCGCCGGAGACCACGTAGGCCACGCCGAGGCCGGTGAGGAGCAGCCAGCCGGCGCTGCCGCGGCGCAGGGTGCGGCGCTCCAGGTAGTCGTCCGGGCCGTCGCCGCCGGCGGGTGACGCGGGGGATGCGGGTACGGCTGCCAGCCGTGCCTCGGGTTCGTCGGCCATCGTGCGCTCCTGCCTCGGGGCAATGGTTGTGGGGCGTACCTTTGTCCGAGGGGAGCGGGGCGCGCAAGACCCTTGCGTAAAACAGAGGTTACGAAAACCTCTCGGGCACCTCCCGGAACATCCGCCCCGGCCCCCTCAGGCGAGGAAGCCGCGCAGCAGCGCCGCCGTGCCGCAGCAGTGCTCGCGCATGGTCTCCCGGGCCCCCGCCGCGTCCCCCTCCAGCACCGCTTCCACCAGCGCGCTGTGCTGCTGCTGGGAGTGCTCCAGATTGCGGACGAGCAGCGGGATGCAGTCGAGCAGGTCGTTGACGCTCGCCCGGACGGCCGCGTACTGGGCCGTCAGGGTGGCGGATCCGGCCAGCTCGCAGAGGGTGAGGTGGAAGAGGGTGTCCTGGCGGCGGTAGTCGGCGAGCGGGGCGTCATGGGTGGCCGTCAGGGCGGCGAGCAGCCGCTCGGTGCCCTCCTCCGAGAGTCCCTGGGAGGCGCACAGCCCGGCCGCGCCCACCTCCAGGACCTCGCGGAAGCGCAGGACGTCCTCGATGTCCACCCCCGCCACGCGCCGCCGCAGCTCCTCCTCGGCGCCGCCGGCCGGGGTGTCGGGGCGGGGCAGCACGAACGTTCCGCCGTAGCGCCCGCGCCGTGCCTCCACCAGGCCCTGGTCCTGGAGCACCTTGAGCACCTCGCGCAGCGTGACCCGGCTGATCCCCATCCGCTCCGCCAGCTCGCGCTCGGGCGGCAGCCGCTCCCCGCCCGGCACCAGACCCAGCCGTACCACCTGCAGGATCTGCTGCAACGCCTCCTCGAAGCCGTTGCCCGCCCGCACCTGGCGCAGTACCGGATCCAGGCGCCGGGCGGCGTCGCCCCCGCTCGTCGTCCCGGTCATCTCGGCTCCTCCCCTTCCCAAGCAATGGTTCTGTTCAATACCTTAGGGCTCCTCGGCTCACCGAAGGAGAGATTCCCGTGGTAGACCGCAAGCCCCCGCTCGCGCCCGAGGAGCTCCGCGCCCTCGTCGCCAGCGGTGAGATCGACACAGTGGTCCTGGCCTTCCCCGACATGCAGGGGCGGCTCCAGGGCAAGCGGTTCGCCGCACAGTTCTTCCTGGACGAGGTCCTGGAGCACGGCACCGAGGGCTGCAACTACCTCCTCGCCGTCGACACCGACATGAACACCGTCGACGGGTACGAGATGTCCTCCTGGGAGCGCGGCTACGGCGACTTCGCCATGCGCCCCGACCCCGCCACCCTGCGCCGCATCCCCTGGAACCCCGGCAGCGCCTTCCTCCTCGCCGACCTCGCCTGGAACGACGGCACACCCGTCGTCCCCGCGCCCCGGCAGATCCTGCGCCGCCAGCTGGAACGCCTCGCCGAGCACGGATACACCGCCATGGTCGGTACCGAGCTGGAGTTCATGGTCTTCCAGGACACCTACGAGCAGGCGTGGAACACCGGCTACCGCGGCCTGACCCCCGCCAACCAGTACAACATCGACTACTCCGTCCTCGGCACCGGCCGCATCGAGCCCCTGCTGCGCCGGATCCGCAACGAGATGCAGGCCGCGGGCCTGACCGTCGAATCCGCCAAGGGGGAGTGCAACCTCGGCCAGCACGAGATCGCCTTCCGCTACGACGAGGCGCTGACCACGTGCGACCAGCACGCCGTCTACAAGACCGGCGCCAAGGAGATCGCCTCCCAGGAGGGCGTCTCGCTCACCTTCATGGCCAAGTACGACGAGCGCGAGGGCAACTCCTGTCATATCCACCTCTCGCTCACCGACTCCGACGGGCGCAACGTGATGGCCGGAGAGGGGGAGGACCAGGAGCACGGCATGTCACCGGTGATGCGCCACTTCCTGGCCGGCCAGCTCGCCGCGCTGCGCGACTTCTCCCTTCTCTACGCCCCCAACATCAATTCGTACAAGCGTTTCCGGCCGGGATCCTTCGCCCCGACCGCCGTCGCCTGGGGTGTGGACAACCGCACCTGCGCCCTGCGCGTCGTCGGCCACGGCCGCTCCATGCGCTTCGAGAACCGCCTCCCCGGCGGCGACGTCAACCCCTACCTCGCCGTCTCCGGCCTGGTCGCGGCCGGGCTCTACGGCATCGAGAACCGGCTGGAACTCCCGCCCGTCTGCGCCGGCAACGCCTACACCGGCGAGTACGCGCACGTCCCCGCCACCCTGCGCGAGGCCGCCGAGCTCTGGGAGAACAGCGAGATCGCCAAGGCCGCCTTCGGCCCCGAGGTCGTCGCCCACTACCGCAACATGGCCCGCGTCGAACTCGACGCCTACGACTCCGCGGTGACCGACTGGGAGCTGCGCCGCTCCTTCGAACGCCTGTAGCCATCCGCGCCACCGAACCGAAACTGTGAGGCACCACGTGTCCGATGCGCTGGACCCTTCCCACCTGAGAGTGCTGAATCCGGCCACCGAGGAACTCGTCGCCGTCGTCCCGGCCGCCACACGGGACGACGTCGACGCCGCCGTCACCCGCGCCGCCGCGGCCCAGGAGCGCTGGGCCGCGGCCGCCCCCGCCGACCGGGCCCGGCTGCTGCGCCGCTTCGCCGCCGTCGTCGACGCGCACACCGAGGAACTGGCCCTGCTGGAGGTCCGCGAGGCCGGCCACACCCTCGGCAACGCCCGCTGGGAGGCCGGCAACGTCCGCGACCTGCTCGACTTCGCCGCCGGGGGAGTGGAACGGCTCTCCGGGCGCCAGATCCCCGTCGCCGGCGGCATCGACGTCACCTTCCTCGAACCCCTCGGCGTCATCGGCGTGATCGCCCCCTGGAACTTCCCCATGCCGATCGCCGCCTGGGGCCTCGCCCCGGCCCTCGCCGCCGGCAACGCCGTCCTCCTCAAGCCCGCCGAGACCACCCCGCTCACCGCGCTGCGCCTCGCCGAACTCGCCCTCGAAGCCGGGCTCCCCGAGCACCTCTTCCAGGTGCTCCCCGGTCACGGCGACACCGCGGGCGACGCCCTCGTCGAGCACCCCGGCGTGGCGAAGATCGTCTTCACCGGCTCCACCCGCGTCGGCAAGCAGATCATGGCGAAGTGCGCGGACCGGGTGAAGCGGGTCACCCTCGAACTCGGCGGCAAGAGCCCGAACATCGTCTTCGCCGACGCGGACCTGGAGGCCGCCGCGGCCGCCGCCCCCATGTCCTTCCTCGACAACACCGGCCAGGACTGCTGCGCCCGTACCCGCATCCTCGTCCAGCGCTCCGCCTACGACCGCTTCCTGGAGCTCGTCGCCCCCGGCATCGCCGCCGTCACCGTCGGCGACCCCCTCGACGAGAAGACCCAGATGGGGCCGCTGATCTCACGGGCCCAGCTGGAACGCGTACGGTCCTTCGTCACCGACGACCTCACCGCCGTCCGCGGCAGCGCCCCCGAGGGCCCCGGCTTCTGGTACCCGCCCACCCTCGTCACCGGCGCCGGCCCCACCGCGCCCGTCGCCACCGAGGAGATCTTCGGCCCCGTCGCCGTCGTCCTGCCCTTCGAGGACGAGGAGGACGCCGTACGCCTGGCCAACGCCACCGAGTACGGACTGTCCGGGTCCCTGTGGACCCGCGACATCGGCCGCGCGCTGCGCGTCTCGCGCGCCGTCGCCGCCGGCAACCTCTCCGTCAACTCCCACAGCAGCGTCCGCTACTGGACCCCCTTCGGCGGATACAAGCAGTCCGGCCTCGGCCGGGAGCTCGGCCCCGACGCCCTCACCGCTTTCACCGAGACCAAGAACGTCTTCATCAGCACGGAGGCATGAACCGACATGACCGACACCACCGGCACCACCGCCCCCGCCGACCGCACCGACGAGATCGTCTGCCGCCGCCTCGTCGGCCGCACCGCCGTCATCACCGGAGCCGGCAGCGGCATCGGCCTCGCCACCGCCCGCCGCCTCGCCTCCGAGGGAGCCAACGTCGTCTGCGGCGACATCGACGAGACCGCCGGCAAGGCCGCCGCCGAGGAGGTCGGCGGCACCTTCGTCAAGGTCGACGTCACCAGCCCCGAGGACGTCGAAGCCCTCTTCCGCACCGCCTTCGACACCTACGGCTCCGTCGACATCGCCTTCAACAACGCGGGCATCTCACCCCCGGACGACGACTCCATCCTCACCACCGGCCTGGAGGCGTGGAAGCGCGTCCAGGACGTCAACCTCACCTCCGTCTACCTGTGCTGCAAGGCCGCCCTGCCCTACATGCAGCGCCAGGGCCGCGGCTCCATCATCAACACCGCCTCCTTCGTGGCCATCATGGGCGCCGCCACCTCGCAGATCTCCTACACCGCCTCCAAGGGCGGCGTCCTCGCCATGTCCCGCGAGCTCGGCGTGCAGTTCGCCCGCGAGGGCATCCGCGTCAACGCCCTGTGCCCGGGGCCCGTCAACACCCCGCTGCTCCAGGAGCTGTTCGCCAAGGACCCCGAGCGCGCCGCCCGCCGGCTCGTGCACATCCCGCTGGGCCGGTTCGCCGAGCCCACCGAGATCGCCGCCGCCGTCGCCTTCCTGGCCAGCGACGACTCCTCCTTCATCAACGCCACCGACTTCCTCGTCGACGGCGGCATCTCCGGCGCCTACGTCACCCCGCTCTAGCGGCACCCGGCCGGGCGTCCCAGGACGCCCGGCCGCGGCCCGTCAGAGGAAGGTGCGCCCCTCACCGCGATAGGTCGGGACGGTGGCCGTGACCCGCTCGCCCTCCACCAGGTGCAGGACGTCGAACCGCTCGCACAGCTCACCCGCCTTGGCATGCCGGAACCACACCCGGTCCCCGATCAGCAGATCGTCCGCCGGGCTCCCCAGCAGCGGGGTCTGCACCTCACCCGCCCCCTCCTGCGGGTCGTAGCGCAGCCCCTGCGGCAGATACGGCTCCGGAAGCCGGTCCGCGCCCGCCGCGCCCGAGGCCGGATAGCCGCCGCCGAGCACCGTCACCACCCCCACCCCCGGCCGGCGCACCACCGGCTGCGCGAACAGCGCCGCCGGACGGCCGCGGAACGAGGTGTAGTTGTCGAACAGCCGCGGTACGTACAGCCCCGACCCGGCGGCGATCTCCGTCACCGCCTCCTCCGCCGCCGTCCCCTGCACACTGCCGGTCCCGCCGCCGTTGACGAACTCCAGGTCCGGTACGACCTCCCGCACCGCCCGCACCACCGCCGCCCGCCGCGCCGCCAGCTCCCTGCGGGCCGCGCCCTGCATCAGCCGGATCGCCCGCGACCGCAGCGGGCGCCCCGCCAGCCGGTCCCCGACCCCCGCGACATGGCCCTCGTACGCCATCAGCCCCACCACCCGGAACCCGGGCCGGGCCGCGACCGTACGGGCCAGAGCGGCCAGTTGCTCCGGCTCGCGCAGCGGGGAGCGCCGCGCCCCCACCCGCACCCGGCCGCCCAGCAGACGCAGGGCCGTGTCCAGCTCCAGGCAGACCCGGATCTCCTCGGCGCCGCCCTCCCGCGCCGCGTCGATCAGCTCCAGCTGCGCCGGGTCGTCCACCATCACCGTGACCGCGCCGGCCAGCTTCGCGTCACCCGCCAGCTCCGCGAACCCGGCCCGGTCGGCCGACGGATACGCGAGCAGCACGTCCTCGAAACCGGAGCGGGCCAGCCACAGCGACTCGGCGAGCGTGTACGACATGATCCCGGCGAACCCGGGCCGGGCCAGCACCCGTTCGAGCAGGGCGCGGCACCGGACCGACTTGCTGGCGACCCGCACCGGCTTCCCGCCGGCCCGGCGCACCAGATCCTCGGCATTGGCGTCGAAGGCGCCGAGATCCACGACGGCCAGCGGAGCGTCCAGATGCGCGGTCGCCCGGTCGTACCGGGCGCGGTCGGCGGCGGGGGAGTTCATGGGCGGCAGCTTGCCAGAGGTCCGTACCGGTGGGTAGGGGTCCGCGGCCCGCCCTCCGCCTCCCCGCGCCCCCGCCGCCCGGCCGGGCCGCCGCCGGGAACCCCGTAGAGTACGGACAGGCAGCCGTACGGAACGGGGGGCGGAGCCGCCGGATGACCACGACGACACCGCGGACCACGATCCCCGGCGAGCCCGACCCCTGGCTCCCGCCGCCCCCGGCCGCCCCCGCACCCCCGCGCCGCCACCCCGGGCGGGTCCTCGCCGCCTCCCTCTGCCTGCTGCTCGGCGGCGGCCTCCTCGGCGGAGCCGCCGTCTCCACCTGGGCCGAACACCGCGCCGCACAGCGCCCGTTGCCCGCCGACGCCGCCTACCGCAAGGCCGGCTCGCTCTGGCGCTCCGCCCCCGTGGACAGCCTCCTGCCGCCCGTGCTCAGCGGCGCCGCGACCGGCCCCGGCGGAGCCGACCGCACCTGGACCCGCCTCTCCGTCGCCCCCGACGCCGACTGCCCGGCCGCCCTCGCCGCCGACTGGCAGGCACTGCTGGCCCCGGCCGGCTGCACCCGCGTCCTGCGCGCCACCTACACCGACGCCACCCGCAGCTCCCTGATCGCCGTCGGCATGGTCTTCACCCCCGCCGACGCCCCCACGCTGGGCGCCCTCCGCGGCCGCCTCACCGCCCCGCCCGCCTACGGCTTCGCCGACGGCCGGCGCGCCGCCTGGGCCGCCTCCGTCAGCGAGGAGGCCCCCGTCGTCGTCTACGCCGTCTCCGCCTTCGCCGACGGCCGCCCCGTGGACGCGCCCCGGCCCGCCGAGGAGCTGGTCAAGAAGGAGGCCACCGGCGCGGCCGCCCAGGCCGGCCTCGGCCACGAGGCCCAGGCCGTCGCCGCCCGCCTCGACGACGGCCTCGCCGCCCTCGCCCTGCCGCCGCCCGCCACCCCCGCCCCGGAGCCCGCCCGATGACCGCCGAAGCCCGCGGACCCGTGGGCCGTCCCGTACGCCGGACCCGCGCGCGGGGCGCCGCTGCCCTGGCCGCCGCCGCGCTGCTGGTGCCCGTGGCCGCCTCCCCGGCCGCCGCCGACACCGTCCGCGACCGCCAGTGGGGGCTGCTCGCCCTGCGCGCCGAGGAGGCGTGGGGCACCACCCGCGGCGACGGCGTGACCGTAGCCGTCCTCGACACCGGGGTCGACGACTCCCACCCCGACCTCGCCGGGCAGGTCCTCGCGGGCAACGACCTCATCGGCACGGGCGCCGGCCGCGGGGACCGCACCTGGGCCCGCCACGGCACCGCCATGGCCAGCATCATCGCCGGACACGGCCACGGCCCCAGCCGCTCCCAGGGCGTCCTCGGCATCGCGCCGCAGGCCCGGATCCTGCCGGTCCGCGTGATCCTCGAAGAGGGCGACCCGGGCCGGGCCAAGGCCCGCGAGAACAAGGGCGGCGCCCTGGCCGAGGGCATCCGCTGGGCCGCCGACCACGGGGCCGACGTCATCAACCTGTCCCTCGGCGACGACAGCGACTCCGCGCACCACGAGGCCGGCGAGGACGAGGCCGTGCAGTACGCCCTGGCCAAGGGCGTGGTCGTGGTGGCCTCCGCCGGGAACGGCGGCGAATCCGGCGACCGCGTCTCCTACCCGGCGGCCTATCCGGGGGTCATCGCCGTCACGGCCGTGGACCGCCGCGGTAAGAAGGCCAAGTTCTCCACCCGCAACTGGTACGCCACCGTCAGCGCCCCCGGCGTCGACGTGGTCATCGCGGACCCCGACCGCTCCTACTACGAGGGCTGGGGCACCAGCGCGGCCGCGGCCTTCGTCTCCGGCGCCGTGGCCCTCGTCCGGGCGGCCCACCCGGGCCTCTCCCCGGCGCAGATCAAGAAGCTGCTGGAGGACACCGCCACCGACTCCCCGGCCGGTGGCCGCGACGACGCCCGCGGCCACGGCACGGTGGACCCGGTCGCCGCCCTCCAGAGCGCCGACGCCCTGCGCCCGGAGCCCGCGGTGCCCGCGCCGGTCGCGGCCGGCCGTACGTACTTCGGGCCCGGCCCGGAGCCGGTCCGCCCCGCCGGGCACGGCTCCCGGCCGGTCGCCGCGGCGGCAGCGGCCGCGGGGGCGGTGCTCCTCGTGCTGGCCGGCGTACTGGCCCGGCGCCCGCGGCGGGGGACCCGGGACGGGGACACGCTCGCGGCCGAGTAGGGTCGGGTAACTGTGGCGAACATGGCGAACATGGCGAACAAGAACATTCCCGACCCGGGCTTCTCCGACGACGACGGCTCCGCCGACCCCGGGCTGACCGAGGCCCTGGCGGCCTGGGCCGCCGACCGGAGCGCCGAGCCGCGCGTGCTGGCCGCGCTCAAGGGCGCCCGGCTGCTGGTGCCCGTCGTCGCCGTGCTCGGTGAGGTCGAGACCGACCCGGAGACCGGCCTCCGGCGCGAGAAGACCAGCGACATGGCCGTCCCGACCCTGCGCGCGGGCGACCGGCGGGCCCTGCCCGCCTTCACCTCCATCGCCTCGCTCGCGCTCTGGGACCCGGCCGCCCGCCCGGTGGCGGTGCCGCTGCACCAGGCCCTCGCGGCCGCCGCGCACGAGAAGGCCGACACCGTGGTGATCGACCTCGCCGGGCCCGTCACCTACCAGCTGACCGGCCCCGCGCTGCTCGCCCTCGCCGAGGGCCGCACCGACGCCGACCCGCTGGCCGATCCGGCCGTACGGGAGGCCGTACGGGCTGCCGTGGCGGCGGAGCCCGCCGTGCTGCGGGCCCACCTCGGGCCGGGCGGGGCCGAGGCCGACGGCACCCTCGCGATCGTGCTGGCCCCGGACGCCCCGGCCCAGGCGGCGGCCCGGCGGGTCGCGGAGACCCTGGCCGCGGACCCCACCCTGCGGGCCCGGCTGGTGCGCGGGCTGAACCTGGCGCTGCTGCCGGCGGAGGGGCCCGTACCGCCCGGCGAGCCGCTGTTCACGCGCTGAGGGGCGCGGAGCACCCGGAGAGCGGAGAACCCGGAGGACAGAGAGAGGCGGGTCACACGGAGGACATCCGTGTGACCCGCCTCTCCTGCGGTGCGGGGACCAGGCTGTGCGGGGATCAGGCGAAGACGGGGCCCGTGAACTTCTCGCCCGGACCCTGGCCCGGCTCGTCCGGGACGACCGACGCCTCGCGGAAGGCGAGCTGGAGGGACTTGAGGCCGTCGCGCAGCGGGGCGGCGTGGAAGGAGCTGACCTCGGTGGCGCTCGCGGTGACCAGGCCGGCGAGGGCCGTGATCAGCTTGCGGGCCTCGTCCAGGTCCTTGTGCTCGGAGTCCGGCTTGTCCAGGCCCAGGTTGACCGCCGCGGCGCTCAGCAGGTGCACGGCCACCGTGGTGATGACCTCGACGGCGGGCACGTCCGCGATGTCGCGGGTCATGGCGTCGTAGTCGGGGGCGCCGTCGGCGGCGGTTTCGGTGGAGGGGGTCGCGTCAGTCATACGCCCCACGATATGCCGTGCGGCGGGCTTGCATCGCGGGTGCTAGTATGAAGCACGACCGGCCGGATACTCGCGTGTCCGGCCCACAAGTGGAGGCTCCGTTCTCCCACCCGACCACCCTCCGGGGCGGCGGGTCACCGGTCAGGCGGCATCCATCGTTCCGTACGGACGATGGAAAGCCGCCCGATGTTGCGCCCCGCGTCCCGCATGCGGCGGTGTTCCGGTTGTTTTGGAGCCCCTGCCTGTGCCCGGCGGGGCTTTTTTCATTCTCCCGCTGTGGTCGGTCCGACGGACATACACGTCAGCGGCTGTCTGCCAGGCAGTCGTGGGTGCAACCGAGGAGGATCCATCAGCACCGAGCCCCGCATCAACGACCGGATTCGCGTTCCCGAGGTACGGCTTGTCGGTCCCAGCGGTGAGCAGGTCGGCATCGTGCCGCTTGCCAAGGCGCTTGAGCTCGCGCAGGAGTACGACCTCGACCTGGTCGAGGTCGCGGCCTCCGCACGCCCGCCGGTCTGCAAGCTCATGGACTACGGCAAGTTCAAGTACGAGTCGGCCATGAAGGCCCGTGAGGCGCGCAAGAACCAGGCGCACACGGTCATCAAGGAAATGAAGCTCCGGCCGAAGATCGACCCGCACGACTATGACACCAAGAAGGGTCACGTCGTCCGGTTCCTCAAGCAGGGCGACAAGGTCAAGATCACGATCATGTTCCGCGGTCGTGAGCAGTCCCGGCCGGAACTCGGCTACCGGCTGCTGCAGCGTCTCGCCTCGGACGTCGAGGAGCTCGGCTTCATCGAGTCGAACCCGAAGCAGGACGGCCGGAACATGATCATGGTTCTCGGTCCGCACAAGAAGAAGACCGAGGCCATGGCCGAGGCCCGCGAGGCGCAGGCCGCCCGCAAGGCGGAGCGCCAGGGTGTTGCCACGGCAGGCGACGAGGCTCCCGCGGAGGAGACCGCGCCGGCCGAGGACGCCACCGAGGCCGCCCCCGAGGTCGCCTCCGCCGAGGCCGACGGGCCGAACGACGAGGCATGATCCGGGACATCCGTCCCTGATCACCCACACAACTGACGCTCCCGTGAGCCGGTCCGAGACTGGGCCGGTGGGAGCGCCACCGACGAGGAGATAACGGCGCCATGCCGAAGAACAAGACGCACAGCGGTACCAAGAAGCGCTTCAAGGTCACCGGCTCCGGCAAGGTGCTCCGCGAGCGCGCCGGCAAGCGCCACCTGCTCGAGCACAAGTCGTCCCGCCTGACCCGTCGCCTCACCGGCAACGCGGAGATGGCTCCCGGCGACGCCGCGAAGATCAAGAAGCTTCTCGGCATCTGACGTCCTCCGCTCCCGGTGCAGGGAGCGGATCCACGTTCAGACCGGGACCCCATCGAATTTCGGGCCGTGTGAGGACTTCCACGGCCCCGCTACAAGGAGTTAAAAAGTGGCACGCGTCAAGCGGGCAGTAAACGCCCACAAGAAGCGCCGGGCGATCCTCGAGGCGGCCTCCGGCTACCGCGGTCAGCGTTCGCGCCTGTACCGCAAGGCCAAGGAGCAGGTCACCCACTCGCTGGTCTACAACTTCAACGACCGCAAGAAGCGCAAGGGCGACTTCCGTCAGCTGTGGATCCAGCGCATCAACGCCGCTGCCCGCCAGAACGGCATGACCTACAACCGCCTCATCCAGGGTCTCAAGGCCGCCAACATCGAGGTGGACCGCAAGATCCTCGCCGAGCTGGCCGTCAACGACGCCAACGCGTTCGCCGCGCTGGTCGAGGTCGCGCAGAAGGCCCTCCCGGCCGACGTCAACGCCCCCAAGGCCGCTGCCTAAGGGCTAGCCGGCCCGCTCACGCGGCCGGCCCCCACGGACCCGCAGGCATTCGCCTGCGGGTCCGTGTGCTTTGCCCCCCTCCGTGTGCTTCGGCCCTCCGCGTGCTTCGGCACCGCTCCCCGCACCTCGCCCCGCTCCACGCCCGCCCGCGCCGGCCGCGCCCCGCGCGCTCCGGAACCCCGAGAGAGAACCGCGAAGACCATGGCTACCCCCGCCGAGCTGATCTCCCCCCGATCCCCGCGGGTGGCCGCCGCCAGGCGACTGGCGCGGCGCAACTTCCGCACCAAGGAGCGCCGGTTCATCGCCGAGGGCCCGCAGGCGGTCCGCGAGGCCGTCGAGCACCGCGGTGCCGCGGGGGCGTCCACGCTGATCGAGCTGTTCGCCACCGTCGAGGCGGCCGAGCGCTACGCCGGCATCGTCGAGGCCGCGCGCGAGGCGGGCGCCCGCGTGCACTACGCCTCCGACGAGGTGCTGGCCGAGGTCTCCCAGACCGTCACCCCGCAGGGGCTGGTCGGCGTCTGCCACTTCCTGGACTCGCCCTTCGCGGACATCCTCAAGGCCGGGCCCAAGCTCGTCGCCGTCCTCGCGCACGTCCGCGACCCCGGCAACGCCGGTACGGTGCTGCGCTGCGCCGACGCCGCGGGCGCGGACGCCGTAGTGCTGACGGACGCCTCCGTGGACCTGTACAACCCCAAGTCCGTACGGGCCTCCGTCGGCTCCCTCTTCCACCTCCCGGTCGCGGTCGGCGTCCCGGTGGAGGATGCCGTGCAGGGGCTGCGCGCGGCGGGCGTACGGATCCTGGCGGCGGACGGCGCCGGTGAGGACGACCTCGACGCCGAGCTGGACGCGGGCACCATGGGCGGGCCCTCCGCCTGGGTCTTCGGGAACGAGGCGTGGGGTCTGCCCGAGGAGACCCGGGCCCTCGCGGACGCCGTGGTGCGGGTCCCGATCCACGGAAAGGCGGAGAGCCTGAACCTCGCGACGGCCGCCGCCGTGTGTCTCTACGCGTCCGCCCGTGCACAGCGGGCGCCCGGAGGGTGCCGCTCCGTGACCCCCAGCTAGTAATGTGGCGGCCCGGGGGCCCACTGCGCTACTCGGAGATGTGGGGTACGGGGACATGACCGTGGGTACGAACAGCTCGCCCGGGGCCGCCGGAGCGGCCGAGGAGCGGTTCCGGGGCGCCCCCGAGGCCGCCGCGGCCGCCGACGGACTGAGCGGCGTACCGCCCCAGGCCGTGGACTCGGGCCGGGCCTCCGGCGCCCGCGCGCGGCGGGCCGCGCCGGTGCCCGCGGACGCCCCCGCCGAGGGGATCTCCCCCGGCCCGCTCGGGGTGGACCCCGACTGCCTGCCCGACGGGCTCGTCGTCGCCGACGACCGCGGCCGGGTGATCTGCTTCAACTCCGCCGCCGCACGGATCACCGCCCTGGCGCCGGACCGGGCCCTCGGCGCCCCCATCGAGAGCGCGCTCCCGCTGGAGGACCTGGAGGGCCGCCGCTGGTGGGCGCTGACCGACCCGTACGGCGGCCTCGCCACCCGGCGCGGACAGCCCGAGCGGAACCTGCTGCTCCCGGGGGGCCGCGAGGTGCTGGTCTCCGCGAGCTACGTCCGTACCCACCCCACCGGCCCGGTGCGCCGCCTCGTGGTCACCCTGCGCGGCACCGAGGCGCGTCGGCGCACCGAGCGCAGCCACGCCGAGCTGATCGCCACGGTCGCCCACGAGCTGCGCTCGCCGCTGACCTCCGTCAAGGGGTTCACCGCCACCCTGCTCGCCAAGTGGGAACGCTTCACCGACGACCAGAAGCGGCTGATGCTGGAGACGGTCGACGCCGACGCCAACCGCGTCACCCGCCTGATCGCGGAACTGCTCGACATCTCCCGCATCGACTCGGGGCGGCTGGAGGTGCGCCGCCAGCCGGTGGACATCGCCACCGCCGTCGGCCGCCACGTCCAGGCCCTCACCGCGAACGGGCAGGCCCCCGAGCGCTTCCTCGTCAGCGTCACCCGGCCGCTCCCCGATCTGTGGGCCGATCCGGACAAGATCGACCAGATCCTCGGCAACCTCCTCGAAAATGCGGTGCGCCACGGCGACGGAACGGTCACCATCGGGGTATCGCCGCACGAGAAGGGAACCGCCGTCACCGTGAGCGACGAAGGCCCCGGGATCCCCGACGAATCGATGGCGCGCGTCTTCACCCGCTTCTGGCGGGGGAGCAAGCGCGGCGGCACCGGCCTGGGCCTGTACATCGTCAAGGGCATCGTGGAGGCCCACGGCGGGACGATCACCGTCGGCCGCGGCCCCGGCGGCGGCGCCGAGTTCCGATTTATCCTGCCCGTGAGCGCCCCGGCGTACCTCACGCAGTAGTCCTGCGGAGCGTCCCGGCGGGCGGCCCACGGGCTTCCTCACCCCCCGCGGCCCTTAGACTCGTCCTTTGGCACCTTTGTGTCCTTGTGCCGAGCGCGCACCGCTCGTCGCGCGGGGGACCCAACCAGCCAGCCATCGGAAGTACGGGAAGAGATGTCGGCACCGAACAAGTCGTACGACCCTGTCGAGGTCGAGGCACTGAAACCGGAAGAGATCGAGCGCATGCGGGACGAGGCGCTCGCCGCCTTCGCGTCCGCCGGCGACCTCGACGCGCTGCGCGAGGCGAAGACCGCGCACATGGGCGACCGCTCGCCCCTGGCGCTCGCCAACCGCGAGATCGGCGCCCTGCCCCCGCAGGCCAAGGCCGAGGCGGGCAAGCGCGTGGGCCAGGCCCGCGGCGCCGTGAACAAGGCGTTCGGGGCCCGCACCGTCCAGCTCGAAGCGGAGCGCGACGAGCGGGTGCTGGTCGAGGAGGCGGTGGACGTCACGCTGCCCTACGACCGCACCCCCGCGGGCGCCCGGCACCCCCTGACCACGCTGATGGACCGCATCGCGGACATCTTCACGGCCATGGGCTACGAGGTCGCCGAGGGGCCCGAGGTCGAGGCGGAGTGGTTCAACTTCGACGCCCTCAACTTCACGCCCGACCACCCGGCGCGCCAGATGCAGGACACCTTCTTCGTCCGGGGCCCCGAGGGCACCGAGGGCGACGAGTCCGGTGTCGTGCTGCGCACCCACACCTCCCCGGTGCAGGCGCGTTCGCTGCTGGAGCGCAAGCCCCCCGTCTACATCGTCTGCCCGGGCCGGGTGTACCGCACCGACGAGCTCGACGCGACGCACACCCCGGTCTTCCACCAGGTCGAGCTGCTCGCCGTGGACGAGGGCCTGACCATGGCGGACCTGCGCGGCACCATCGACCACATGGTCAAGGAGCTGTTCGGCGAGGAGACCACCACCCGGCTGCGCCCGCACTTCTTCCCCTTCACCGAGCCGTCCGCCGAGATGGACATGCAGTGCTACGTGTGCCGGGGCGCGTCGGTGGGCAACCCCGACCGGCCGTGCCGCACCTGCTCCAGCGAGGGCTGGATCGAGCTCGGCGGCTGCGGCATGGTCAACCCCAAGGTGCTGACCGCCTGCGGTGTGGACCCGGAGAAGTACAGCGGGTTCGCCTTCGGATTCGGCATCGAGCGGATGCTGATGTTCCGTCACAACGTTGAAGACATGCGAGACATGGTCGAGGGTGACGTCCGTTTCACCCGGCCTTTCGGGATGGAGATCTGATGCGGGTCCCGCTTTCGTGGCTGCGGGAGTACGTCGACCTCCCCGCGGGTGAGACCGGTCGCGACGTCGCGGCGCGGCTCGTCGACGCCGGCCTTGAGGTCGAGACCGTCGAGCGGCTGGGCGCCGGGCTCCAGGGCCCGCTCGTCGTCGGCCAGGTACTGACCATCGAGGAGCTGGAGGGCTTCCGCAAGCCGATCCGCTTCTGCACGGTGGACGTCGCCGGTGCCAACGGCACGGGCGAGCCCCAGGAGATCGTCTGCGGCGCGCGGAACTTCGCCGTCGGGGACAAGGTCGTCGTGGTCCTGCCCGGCGCCGTCCTGCCCGGCGACTTCGCGATCGCCTCGCGCAAGACGTACGGCAAGACCTCCCACGGCATGATCTGCTCCGGCGAGGAGCTGGGCATGGGCGACGACGGCACGCACGGCATCATCGTGCTGCCGCCGGAGCACGAGGCCGGCACCGACGCGATCGAGCTGCTCCAGCTCGTCGACGAGGTGCTGCACATCGACGTCACCCCCGACCGGGGCTACTGCATGTCCCTGCGCGGCATCGCCCGCGAGGTGGCCACCTCCTACGGTCTGCCGCTGCGCGACCCGGCGCTGATCGACGTGCCCGGGCCGAACGCGTACGGCCACCCGGTCTCCGTCGAGGACCCGGCCGGCTGCGACCGCTTCACCGCGCGCACGGTGACCGGTCTCGACCCGGAGGCCCGGTCCCCGATCTGGCTCCAGCGCCGCCTGCAGAAGGCGGGCATGCGCCCGATCTCGCTCGCCGTGGACATCACCAACTACGTGATGCTGGAGCTCGGCCAGCCGCTGCACGCCTACGACCGCTCGCGGATCGACGGCACCATCGGTGTGCGCCGGGCCGAGCAGGGCGAGAAGTTCACCACCCTCGACGGGGTCAAGCGCACGCTCGACGCCGAGGACCTGGTGATCACCGACAACAGCGGGCCGATCGGGCTCGCCGGTGTCATGGGCGGCGCCGACACCGAGATCGCGGACTCCGTGACCGACCCGGCCACCGGCCAGGTCACGGGGACCACGGAGGTGGTCATCGAGGCCGCGCACTTCGACGCCGTGGCGATCTCGCGCACCGCGCGCCGGATGAAGCTGTCCTCCGAGGCGTCCAAGCGCTTCGAGCGCGGCGTGGACCCGGCGGCCGCCGCCGCGGCCGCGCAGCGCACCGTGGACCTGCTCGTGCTGCTCGCCGGCGGTACCGCCGAGGCGGGCGTCACCGAGGTCGTCGCCCCGGGCGCGCCGCGCACCATCGCGATGCCCGCGGACCACCCGGACCGGGTCGCGGGCATGGAGTACGGCCGCGAGACCGTCGTCCGCCGGCTCCAGGAGGTCGGCTGCGACGTCTACGGCCAGGACGAGCTCGTCGTGACCGTGCCCTCGTGGCGTCCCGACCTCGCCGCGCCGAACGACCTCGCGGAGGAGGTCATCCGGCTGGAGGGCTACGGGAACCTCCCGTCGACCCTGCCGCAGGCGCCGTCCGGCCGCGGTCTGACCGAACGGCAGCAGCTGCACCGCCGGGTGGGCCGCGCGCTGGCCGGCGCGGGCTACGTCGAGGCGCTGAACTACCCGTTCCTCGGCGAGGGCGTCTTCGACCAGCTCCAGCTGCCGGCGCACGACGCGGCCCGCCAGGTGGTCACGCTGGTCAACCCGCTCTCCGACGAGGAGCCGGCGCTGCGCACCACGCTGCTGCCGGGTCTGCTCGGCGCGCTGCGCCGCAACGACAGCCGGGGCAGCCACGACCTCGCGCTCTTCGAGACCGGCTCGGTCTTCCGGGCCGCCGCCCGGCCGGGTGTCGCCGTACGGCTGCCCGTCGACCGGCGTCCCACGGACGAGGAGATCGCCACCCTGGACGCGGCGCTGCCCGCGCAGCCGCGGTACGCCGCGGTCGTGCTGGCCGGTGCCCGCGAGCAGGCCGGCTGGTGGGGCAAGGGCCGTCCGGCCGACTGGGCGGACGCCGTGCAGGCGGCCCGCGCGCTGGCCGTCGAGGCCGGTGCCGAACTGGTGGTCCGCCAGGGCCAGTACGGTCCCTGGCACCCGGGCCGCTGCGCCGAGCTGGTCGTCACCGTCGACGGTGTGGAGCAGGTCATCGGCCACGCCGGTGAGCTGCACCCGCGTGTGGTGAAGGCGATGGGCCTGCCGGCCCGGACCAGCGCGATGGAGCTCGACCTGGACCGCCTCGCGGCGGCCGGCGGCGAGCCGGTGGCGGCGCCGCGGATCTCCTCCTTCCCGGTGGCGACCCAGGACGTCGCGCTGATCGTGGACGCGTCGGTCCCGGCCTCCTCGGTGGAGGACGCGCTGCGCAAGGGCGCGGGCGAACTGCTGGAGTCGCTGCGGCTGTTCGACGTGTTCACCGGTGAGCAGGTCGGCGAGGGCAAGAAGTCCCTGGCGTACGCGCTGCGTTTCCGCGCGGCCGACCGGACGCTGACCGCCGAGGAGTCCACGGCCGCGCGTGACGCGGCGGTGGCGCTGGCGGGCGAGCGGACCGGGGCGGTGCTGCGGGGCGCGTAGCCGCCGCGCGGCCGTCGGGCCGTTCCAGGCATGCCGAGGGGCGCATCCGGATCACCGGATGCGCCCCTTCCGCATGTTCGGGCGGCCCGACGGCCGCGGCCGGGGCCCGCTCACTCCTTCGGGTGAGAACGCCGGGGGTCCGTGTGCGGCGGGCACCGGCCGGTCGCCACAATCGTTCCGGCCGGGAGGGGAGTCCTACGGATGATCACGCGCGGGCGCGGCTCACGCCCGCGCGGCTGGTGGCGGGCGTGGACACGCGTGCCGGACCCGGTGGAGGGGCCCGGCACGCGCCCGTTCCGGTCCCTGCCGGGGCCCGGCGACCAACCGGGCGCCGGCCGGGACCGGGGCGCGCCGCCCGCCTGCCATGGAGTGTCGGGCAGACAGCAGGACGGGCGGCGCGGTGACGGGTCGTCGCACTGTTCGAGGGGGAGCCGACGACCCGAGCTCCTCTTGGCGAGGGACTCAAGTGAACCGCGAGCGGGGGGCCGTGCGGCAGGGTGCGCAGCGCATTTATGCGCGTACTCACTTCACACCCCGTGTGAACCGCGTACCCACTAGCCTGAGACCGACGAGCCCCAGGAGCGGCCCATGCAGTCGAATGTCCTGCTCGACGCCCTCCTCGCCGAGGCGGGCATGTCCCATGCGGGACTGGCCGCCCACGTGAACCAGGCGGGCCGCAGCCGCGGTCTCGCCCTGCGCTACGAACACACCGCCGTCGCCCGGTGGTTGAAGGGCCAGCGCCCGCGCGGCCAGGTCCCCGACCTGATCTGCGAGGTACTGGGCGGCCGCCTCGGGCGGCCCGTCGGCCTGGACGACATCGGGCTCGGCGTGCCCGGCCGGCCGCTCTCCCCGCACGCCTCGCAGCTCAACGGGTTCGTGGACCGGGCGGCCGCGCTCTGGCGCTCGGACGGCCAGGCCCGCCCCCAGCTCCTCAAGGCCGCCGCGGTCACCGGTACGCCGGCCGTCATCCCGGTCTGGGAATGGGAGAACCCGCCCGAGGACGCCGACGTCTCGCGCGAGGGGCCGGACCGGATCGGCCCCGAGCACATCGAGGTGCTGAAGGCCGCCCGCGCCCACTACGAGCTGATGTACCGGCGGGCGGGCGGGGTCGCCACCCGCGACCGGATCGTCCGCTTCCTCGGCA
This sequence comes from Streptomyces sp. NPDC047014, assembly GCF_040644195.1. Taxonomy (NCBI): domain Bacteria; kingdom Bacillati; phylum Actinomycetota; class Actinomycetes; order Kitasatosporales; family Streptomycetaceae; genus Streptomyces; species Streptomyces sp. NPDC047014. The sequence continues at coordinate 25,024 of NZ_JBEYVX010000006.1, forward strand.
GCGAGACGGCGCCCATGCTGCGCGGAAGCTACTCCGACGGCCTCGGCCGCCGCCTCCACCGGGCGACCGGCTCCCTCGTGGCGGTGGCGGGGATCTGCGCCTACGACTCGGACGCGCACGGCCTGGCCCAGCGCTACTTCCACCAGGCGCTGCGGCTGGCCAAGGCCAGCGGGGACCGGGGGCTCGGGGCCTATGTCATCGCGCTGATCGTCAACCAGTCCCTGCACCTGCGCGAGTACCGCCAGGCCGTCGCCTTCGCCGAGGCCGCCCTGCGCGCCGCCGGCCGGCACACCACGGCCGCGCTCTGCGCCGACCTGTACGCGATGCAGGCCAAGGCGTACGCGCAGCTCGGGGACGCGCGGGCGGCGCTGGCCTGCATCCGGCAGGCCGAGGCGGCCGCCGCGCTGATCAGACCCGGCAGCGAACCGGACGAGACGGGTTACGTCCAGCCCGGCCTGGTCAACGTCCAGGTGGCCGAGGCCCTGCTCAGCCTGGGCGATCTGGAGGCCGCGCGGGCGCAGGCCACGGCCGCCGTCGGCACCCCCGCGCACGACCGCGGCCGGGTGCACCGGCTGGCGATGCTGTGCGAGATCCAGCTGCGCCAGGGGGAGGCGGACCGCGCGGCGGCGGGGGCGGCCGAGATGGCCGAGCGGGCGCGCGGGATGGAGTCGCTGAGACTGCGCGACCGGCTGCGGACGGTCCGCGCACAGCTTCTGACCAGCGGTTGTCCGGACGCGCGGGAGACCGCGCAGCTCATCGACGGAGCGCTGCGCGTTCCCCTGTGACAGGGGAGCTGATGCCATGTGTGCCACCTACTCGAACGAAAGGTGGCACAGTCGTGCAGTGGACGAACCTGAGTGAGCAGACCGTGTACAAGAACCGCTGGTTCGATGTGAACCTGGCGGATGTGGAACTCCCCGACGGCCGGCACCTGGACCACTTCGTGATCCGGCTGCGCCCGGTCGCCGTCGCCACGGCGGTCAACGAGGCCGACGAGGTGCTGCTGCTCTGGCGGCACCGGTTCATCACCGACAGCTGGGGCTGGGAGCTGCCCGCCGGGGTGGTGGAGGACGGCGAGGACATCGCGGCCGCCGCGGCGCGCGAGATGGAGGAGGAGTCGGGCTGGCGGCCCGGCCCGCTCCATCACCTGATGACCGTCGAGCCCTCCAACGGCCTGACCGACGCCCGCCACCACCTGTACTGGGCGGACGGGGCCACCTGGACCGGGCATCCCGAGGACGACTTCGAGTCCTCGCGCCGCGAGTGGGTCCCGCTCAAGCTGGTGCCGGACATGATCGCCCGCGGGGAGATCCCGGCCGCCAACATGGCGGCCGGGCTGCTCCTCCTGCACCATCTGCGGCTGGGCAGGCCCTGAGCGCAGACCGTACGGGTCAGCTGTACGGGTAGAAGCCCGCGCCCGTCTTGCGGCCCAGGCGGCCCGCGTCGACCATCCGCTGGAGCAGCGGGGGAGCGGCGTACAGGGGCTCCTTGTACTCGGAGTACATCGAGTCGGCGATGGAGGCGATGGTGTCCAGGCCGATCAGGTCGGACAGCTTGAGCGGGCCCATCGGGTGGGCGCAGCCCAGCTCCATGCCGTTGTCGATGTCCTCGCGGCTGGCGATGCCCGACTCGAACATCCGGATCGCGGAGAGGAGGTAGGGCACGAGAAGGGCGTTGACGACGAAGCCGGAACGGTCCTGGGCGCGGACCGCGTGCTTGCCGAGCACGGTCCGCACCAGGGCTTCCGCGCGCTTGACCGTCTCCTCGCCGGTGGTGAGGGCCGGGATCAGCTCGACGAGCTTCTGCACCGGGGCCGGGTTGAAGAAGTGGATGCCGATGACCTGGTCGGGCCGCGAGGTCGCCACCGCCAGCTTGACCAGCGGGATCGAGGAGGTGTTGGAGGCGAGGATCGCGTCCGGCCGGGTGATCACCTGGTCCAGGACCTGGAAGATCTCGGTCTTCACCTGCTCGTTCTCCACGACCGCCTCGATCACGAGATCACGGTCGGCGAACTCCCCGAGGTCGGTGGTGAAGCTGAGCCGCGCCAGGGTGGCGTCCCGCTCCTCCTCCGTGATCTTGCCGCGCTCGGCGGCCTTGGTCAGCGAGTTGTACAGCCGGGTCCGGCCGATCTCCAGGGCTTCGCCGGTGGTCTCGGCGACCTTGACCTCAAGGCCGCTGCGGGCACACACCTCGGCGATACCCGCGCCCATCTGGCCACAGCCCACTACGCCGACTCGTGTGATGTCGGAAGGGAGGTCAGTCACTTCGTGCCTTTCGCAGCTCATCCGTCGGCGGGTCCCCCGTACGATTCCGGCGCCCGCCACGCCCCCCGACGTTACCCCCGCACTTGCGCGGGACGGGGGCCCGGGGCGGGCATGCTGAGCGGACACCGTGCACTGTCACTCAGCGGAACGGAGTCATCACATGGCGTACATCGGTCGACGGGCGCTGCTGGCCGGGGCGGCGGGGGTGGTCGCCGCCGCGACCGGGGGGCCGGCGTTCGCCGGGACGCGGGACCCCGGGCGGCGCCGGTCGGGCTCCGGCGGCGCCCTTACGGCGGAGTTCCGGGGGATGTGGATCGCCTCCGTCGCCAATGTGGACTGGCCCTCGCGCAGCGGGCTGTCGGCCGCCGCCCAGCGCGCGGAACTGCTCGGCCTCCTCGACACCGCCGTCCGCCGCCGGCTCAACGCGGTGATCCTCCAGGTCCGTCCGGCGGCCGACGCCCTGTGGCCCTCGCCCCTCGAACCCTGGTCGCAGTGGCTGACCGGCCAGCAGGGCGTGGACCCGGGCTGGGACCCCCTCGGCACGGCGGTCACCGAGGCGCACGCCCGCGGGCTGGAGCTGCACGCCTGGTTCAACCCCTACCGCGTGGCCAACCACGCCGACCTCGGCCGGCTGGTCTCCTGGCACCCGGCGCGCCGCAGCGGCTGGACCGTCGAGTACGGCGGCCGCCTCTACTACAACCCGGGACTGCCCGAGGTGCGGCGCTTCGTGCAGGACGCCATGCTCGACGCGGTCACCCGCTACCGGCTGGACGCCGTCCACTGGGACGACTACTTCTACCCCTATCCGGTGGAGGGGGAGTACTTCGACGACGACGAAGCCTTCGACGCCTACGGCGGCGGCTTCTCCTCGCGCGCCGCCTGGCGCCGCAACAACACCGACACCCTGGTCCGCGAGATGTCCGCGCGGCTGCGCGCCCTGCGGCCCGCCGTGCGCTTCGGCATCAGCCCCTTCGGGATCTGGCGCAACTCCGACCGGGACCCGGCCGGTTCGGCCACCCGCGGGCTCGCCGCCTACGACGACCTCTACGCGGACACCCGCCGGTGGGTCCGGGAGGGCTGGATCGACTACATCGCGCCCCAGGCGTACTGGCACATCGGCCACCCGACGGCCGACTACACGGCCCTGGTGCCCTGGTGGGCCCGGACCGTCGCGGGCACCGGCGTCGACCTGTACGTGGGGGAGGGGCTGTACCGCTGCGACCGCAACAGCGACACCCCCGCCTGGCGCGATCCGGCCGAGCTGTCGAAGCATGTGCGGTTCGCGCGCGGGTACCCCGAGGTGCTCGGCCACGTCTACTTCGCGGCGACGCAGGTGGCCGCGGACCCCAACGGCGCGATGGCGCGGGTGGTGGCCGACCACTACGGCTCGGCGGTGCCCCCGCGCTGATCCGGCGGGCGGGGACCCGGTGCCCGGGCTCGGCGCCGGGACCCGGTGCGGGGACTCAGTGCGCGGGCTCCGCGGGGTGGCGGACCGTGCAGTCGGGTCCGGGAGCCATCAGGGCCTCGTGCCCGTCCTCGAAACGGACCCGGTAGGGAGGGGTGCCGTTCTCGCCGAGCACCTGGGTGATCTCGCCCACCTTGTCATGCTGTCCGACGATCCTGCCGTGCTGCACCAGCTGGTCGCCCTCGGTCGCTCGCATCACTGACCTCCCTCGGTGGGGATCCGATCCGGTGCTAGCAGTTTAGGTCGTTCTAGGGGTGTTTGACCCGTTGGGTGACCGCGATGCAGACGAGGACCGCGCAGGCGGCGGCCGGTGCCGCGGGCGAGAGCCGTTCGCCCAGCAGCGCCACCGACCAGACCAGGGTCAGCAGCGGCTGGGCGAGCTGGAGCTGACTGGCCCGGGCCGTGCCGATCTCGGCCATGCCCCGGTACCAGACGTACAGGCCGAGGAAGGTCGAGCCGGCCGCCGCCCAGACCAGCCCGGCCACCCCGTGGCCGGTGAGGCGCACCGGCTCGTACGCGAGCCCCAGCACCGCACCGGCCACGCTGAGCGGCAGGCACAGCACCAGCGCCCAGCCGATCACCTGCCAGCCCGGCAGCACCCGCGCGAGCCGCCCGCCCTCGGTGTACCCGGCGGCGCACACCAGCAGCGCCCCGAAGAGGTAGCCGTCGCCCGCCGAGAGGGAGCCGCCGCTCTGCGCGAGGGTGAAGCCGAGCACCACCACGGCCCCGGCGACGGCCGCGGCCCAGAAGGCCCGCGGGGGCCGGTGCCCGGTGCGCAGCGCGGAGAGCGCGGCCGTGGTGAGCGGCAGCAGGCCGACGACGACGGCGGCGTGCGAGGTGGTGGAGGTGCGCAGGGCCAGCGTCGTCAGCAGCGGGAAGCCGATCACGACCCCGCCCGCGACGACCGCCAGCCCGGCCCAGTGCTCGCGCGCGGGCGGCCGTACCCGCAGGGCGAGCAGGAAGACCCCGGCGACGGCCGCCGCCAGGACGCTGCGCAGGGCCACCAGGGACCAGGGGTCGAAGCTCTCCAGCCCCCACGCGGTGGCGGGGAAGGTCAGCGAGAAGGCGACGACGCCGAGCGCGGCGAGGGCGGTCCCGCGTGCCAGGGGGTTCCTGTCCCCCTTGACCGCTATCGCGGCCGGGAGAGTAGCGCTATTCTGTGCTGTCATGTATGAGCGTAGCAGTGTGGCGGAGCTGGCGGCATCCCTGCGGTCCGAGCTCGACCGCTACTCGGTAGGTGGAAAGCTCCCGTCGAGCCGGGCCCTGGTGGAGCGCCACCGGGTCAGCCCCGTCACCGTCTCCCGGGCCCTCGCGCAGCTCGCCGCCGAGGGCCTGGTCGTCACCCGGCCCGGCGCCGGGGTCTTCCGCGCGGCGCCGCGTACGAGTGCCCCCACCGCCGGGGACACCTCCTGGCAGGAGGTCGCCCTGAGCGCGGAGGCGTCCGGGGAGATCGTGCCGCGCTCGGTGGACGCCTCCGGGGTGCTGGCCTGCCTGGCCGCGCCCCCGCCCTCGGTGATCGGGCTCAACAGCGGCTACCTGCACGCCTCCATCCAGCCCGAGCGGGCCATGGCCGCCGCGCTCGCCCGCGCCGGGCGGCGCCCCGGGGCCTGGGAGCGGCCGCCCATGGAGGGGCTGCCCGAGCTGCGCGACTGGTTCGCCCGGGAGATCGGCGGAGCGGTGGCCGCCGCCGATGTGCTGGTCACCGCGGGCGGGCAGAGCGCCCTGGCCACCGCCCTGCGGGCGCTCGCCCCGCCCGGCGCCCCGATCCTGGTGGAGTCCCCGACCTACCCCGGGCTGCTCGCCCTCGCCCGCGCCTCCGGGTGCCGGCCCGTACCGGTGCCGGTGGATGCGGAGGGGGTCCGGCCGGAGCTGCTGGCCGCCGCCTTCGAGGCCACCGGCGCGCGGGTCTTCGTATGCCAGCCGCTGTTCCAGAACCCGACGGGGGCGGTCCTGGCCCCGGGGCGGCGGGCCGAGGTGCTGCGGATCGCCCGCGCCGCCGGCGCCTTCGTGGTCGAGGACGACTACGCGCGGGCCCTCGCGCACGAGGACTGCGGACCGCTGCCCGCGACCCTCGCCGCCGAGGACCCCGACGGGGTGGTGGTGCACGTGCGCTCGCTCACCAAGGCCACCTCGCCCAGCCTGCGGGTGGGCGCGCTGGCCGCCCGCGGCCCGGTCACCGAGCGGCTGCGCGCCATCCAGGTCGTGGACAGCTTCTTCGTACCCCGGCCCCTCCAGGAAGCCGCCCTGGAGCTGGTCGGCGCGCCCGCCTGGCCACGCCATCTGCGGGCCGTCGCCACCGAGCTGCGCCACCGCCGGGACGTGCTCGCGGGCGCCCTGCGGCGGGAGCTGCCCGAGCTGGCCCTGCCCCATCTGCCCTCCGGCGGCTACCAGTTGTGGGCCCGGCTGGCCGAGGGCGACGACGCGGCCTTCGCCGCGGCCGCCCTGCGGGCCGGGGTCGCGGTGGCTCCCGGGCGCCCCTACTTCTGCGCGGAACCGCCGGCTCCGTACGTCCGGCTGAGCTTCGCCGGGGTCTCCGGGCCGGGCGAACTGGCCGAGAGCGTCCAGCGGTTGCGGGCGGGCCTGGACAGCCTCCGGCCGGCCCCCGCCCCCGGCGGGCCCGGTCCGGACGCTTGACCGCAGGCCGTACGCGGCCCACCATCACCGCATGCCTGTTCGGGTCTCGCTCGTCGCCGCAGCCCGCAGTTCCGCGCTGCTCGCCGAGCGCTTCGACGACGACCGCCCGCTGGACGGCATCGGCTGGCGCTCGGTGGAGTACGCCGCCCCCGGTCTGGTGCCGTTGGCCGCCGCCGAGCTGCGCTACTGCTCCCCGACCCCGCGCAGCCGGTCCACCGGGGAGGCCCTGGGCTACGCGCCCCTCGCCCAGCCCGCGCTGCGCGAGTGCGACATGGGCCGCTGGCGGGGGCTGACCCTGGCCGAGGTGACCGCCCGGGAGCCGGCGGCGGTGGACCTCTGGCTCAGCGATCCGTACTCCGCCCCGCACGGCGGTGAATCCCTGCTCGCCTTCATCTCCCGGATCGGTGGCTGGCTCGACACCCGGCCCGCCGAGGACGGCGGCGCGATCGTGGCGGTGGCCGAGCCCTCGGTGATCCGCGCGGCGCTGGTCTACGCGCTCAAGGCGCCCCCGCCGACGTACTGGAACGTGGACGTCCGGCCGCTGTCCACGGTCACCCTGACCGGCCGCCCCGGGGACTGGCACCTCTGCCTCCAGCCCGCCGCGTGAACACCGTGTGACATTCCGTGCGGGGGCGCGGTCGGCACCTGACCGTCCAGTGCGGTCCAACTCCGGGATCCGCTCCCGGCCGGACCTCCGGAATCACCGCCGGAATCCCGGCTTTCCTGCTAGACATCTTCCAGAACGGTGCGCCGCGCGCCCGTTCCTCCGGCGTGGCCCGTCCGCCAAGATCTCCGACATTGCATAAACGTGCAGACGTACGTATAGTCATGCCATCAATGAGGAGGGTCCGATGGTGGTACGTGTAGCGGTGGCCGGAGCGAGCGGATACGCGGGCGGAGAAGTCCTGCGCCTGCTGCTCTCGCACCCCGAGGTCGAGATCGGCGCCCTGACCGGCAATTCCAACGCCGGACAGCTCCTCGGCTCCCTCCAGCCCCACCTCGTCCCGCTCGCCGGACGCACCCTGGAGGCCACCACCCCCGAGGTCCTGGCCGGCCACGACGTCGTCTTCCTCGCCCTCCCGCACGGCCAGTCCGCCGGCGTCGCCGCCCAGCTCGGCGAGGAGGTCCTGGTCGTCGACATGGGCGCCGACCACCGGCTCAAGGACTCCGCCGACTGGGACGCCTTCTACGGAGCCCCGCACGCCGGGACCTGGCCCTACGGCCTCCCCGAACTGCCCGGCGGCCGCAGCGCCCTGGAGGGCAGCAAGCGCATCGCCGTCCCCGGCTGCTTCCCCACCGCCGTCTCCCTCGCGCTCTACCCCGCCTACCAGGCCCGGCTCGCCGAACCGGAGGCCGTGATCGTCGCCGCCACCGGCACCTCCGGCGCGGGCAAGGCCCTCAAGCCGCACCTGCTCGGCGCCGAGGTGATGGGCTCCGTCACCCCCTACGGCGTCGGCGGCGGCCACCGGCACACCCCCGAGATGGTGCAGAACCTCAGCCCGCTCGCCGGGGAGCGGGTCTCCGTCTCCTTCACGCCCACCCTCGTCCCCATGGCCCGCGGCATCCTCGCCACCTGCTCGGCCAAGGCGCTGCCCGGCACCACCGCCGAATCGCTGCGCGCCGCCTACGAGAAGGCGTACGCGGACGAGCCCTTCGTCCACCTCCTCCCGGAGGGCCGGATGCCGTCCACCAAGTCCGTCCACGGTTCGAACGCCGTCCACGTACAGGTCGCCTTCGACGCCTCCGCCCAGCGGATCATCGCCGTCAGCGCCATCGACAACCTCACCAAGGGCACCGCCGGTGGCGCGGTGCAGAGCATGAACATCGCCCTCGGGCTGCCGGAGCAGCTCGGGCTCTCGACGATTGGAGTCGCGCCGTGACGGTTACGGCTGCACAGGGATTCTCGGCGGCAGGCATCGCCGCCGGAATCAAGGCCAACGGCAACCCGGACCTGGCCCTCGTGGTCAACCACGGTCCCCGCCTCGCCGCCGCGGGCGTCTTCACCTCCAACCGCGTCAAGGCCGCGCCCGTGCACTGGTCCGAGCAGGTCCTGCGCGGCGGCACCGTCGGCGCCGTGGTCCTCAACTCCGGCGGCGCCAACGCCTGTACCGGCCCGAAGGGCTTCCAGGACACCCACGCCACCGCCGAGAAGGCCGCCGAGGTCCTCGGCGAGGCGTTCAACGCCGGCGAGATCGCCGTGGCCTCCACCGGCCTGATCGGCGTCCTGCTCCCCTTGGACAAGCTGCTCCCCGGCATCGAGACGGCTGCCGCCGCCCTGTCCGAGGACGGCGGCGAGGCGGCCGCGATCGCCATCAAGACCACCGACACCGTCCACAAGACGGCCTCCGTCTCCCAGGACGGCTGGACCGTCGGCGGTATGGCCAAGGGTGCGGGCATGCTCGCCCCGGGCCTCGCCACCATGCTCGTCGTCCTCACCACCGACGCCGACCTGGACAGCGCCACCCTGGACAAGGCCCTGCGCGCCGCCACCCGCACCACCTTCGACCGGGTCGACTCGGACGGCTGCATGTCCACCAACGACACCGTGCTGCTGCTGGCCTCCGGCGCCTCCGGTGCGGTCCCGGCGTACGAGGAGTTCGCGCGGGCCGTCCAGACCGTCTGCGGCGACCTCGCCCGGCAGCTCATCGGGGACGCCGAGGGCGCCAGCAAGGACATCCGCATCGAGGTCGTCGGCGCCCTCACCGAGGACGACGCCGTCGAGGTGGGCCGCTCCATCGCCCGCAACAACCTCCTCAAGTGCGCCCTCCACGGCGAGGACCCCAACTGGGGCCGCGTGCTCTCCGCGATCGGCACCACCAGCGCCGCCTTCGACCCGGACAAGCTGAACGTCGCCATCAACGGCGTCTGGGTCTGCAAGAACGGCTCCGTCGGCGAGGACCGCGACCTGGTCTCGATGAAGGACCGCGAGGTCCGCATCACCGCCGATCTCTCCGAGGGCAGTGAGTCCGCCGTGATCTGGGCCAACGACCTGACCGCCGAGTACGTCCACGAGAACAGCGCCTACTCCTCATGAGCGACGCGAAGGCCGGCCAGCCCGGCGCCTCCGGCGGCACCGCCCGCAAGCACACCGCCCTGCCCAAGGCGCAGATCCTCATCGAGGCCCTGCCCTGGCTGCGCCGCCACAACGGCAAGGTCGTCGTGATCAAGTTCGGCGGCAACGCCATGATCGACGAGGACCTCAAGGCCGCCTTCGCCCAGGACGTGGTCTTCCTGCGCCAGGCCGGCCTCAAGCCGGTCGTGGTGCACGGCGGCGGCCCGCAGATCAACGCCCAGCTCGACAAGCAGGGACTGGTCAGCGAGTTCAAGGCCGGCCTGCGGGTGACGACCCCGGAGGCGATGGACGTCGTACGGATGGTGCTGGCGGGCCATGTCCAGCGCGAGCTGGTGGGGCTGCTCAACCAGCACGGCCCGCTCGCCGTCGGCATGACCGGCGAGGACGCCCGTACGATCACGGCGGTCAAGCACAGCCCGCAGATCGGCGGGGAGACCGTCGACATCGGCCGGGTCGGGGAGATCACCGCCGTCGACCCCGGCGCCATCGAGGCCCTGCTCGCGGACGGCCGGATCCCGGTCATCTCCTCCATCGCCCGCAGCGCCGACGACCACCACGTCTACAACGTCAACGCCGACACGGCGGCCGCGGCCCTCGCGGCCTCCCTCGGCGCCGAGACCCTGATGGTCCTCACCGACGTCGAGGGCCTGTACGCGGACTGGCCGCACAGCGACGAGGTCATCAGCCGGCTCACCGTCAGCCAGCTGGAGAAGCTGCTGCCCGAGCTGTCCAGCGGCATGGTGCCCAAGATGGAGGGCTGCCTGCACGCCGTCCGGGGCGGCGTGAAGACCGCACGCGTCCTCGACGGACGGGTCCCGCATTCGATCCTGCTGGAGATCTTCACGGACTCCGGCATCGGCACGATGGTCGTGCCCGACGGCAAGCCTGGGGGAACGAAATGACCAGTGGCACCGGCAATCAGGCGTACGCCGCACGCTGGCAGGGGGCGCTGACCGACAACTACGGCACGCCCGCGGTCACCCTCCTGCGCGGTGAGGGCTCCCAGGTCTGGGACGCCGACGGCAAGCAGTACACCGACTTCGTCGGCGGCATCGCCGTCAACGCGCTCGGCCACGCCCACCCGGCGATCGTCTCCGCCGTCACGGAGCAGATCTCCACCCTCGGGCACGTCTCCAACCTGTTCATCTCCGAGCCGGTCGTCGCGCTCGGGGAGCGGCTGCTCCAGCTCATCGGCCGCCCCGGCAAGGTCTTCTTCTGCAACTCCGGCGCCGAGTCCATCGAGGCCGCCTTCAAGATCGGCCGGCTGACCGGGCGCACCCACATGGTCGCCACCGACGGCGGCTTCCACGGCCGGACCATGGGCGCCCTCGCCCTCACCGGCCAGCCGAAGAAGCAGGAGCCCTTCCTGCCGCTGCCCGGCGATGTCACCCATGTCCCCTACGGCGACGTCGAGGCGCTGCGGGCCGCGGTCACCGAGGAGACCGCGATCGTCGTCATCGAGCCCATCCAGGGCGAGAACGGCGTCGTCGTCCCCCCGGCCGGCTACCTGACGGCCGCCCGCGAGATCACCCGCGCCACCGGCACCCTGCTCGTCCTGGACGAGGTCCAGACCGGCATCGGGCGCTGCGGCCAGTGGTTCGAGCACCAGGCCCACGAGGACGTCGAGCCCGATATCGTCACCCTCGCCAAGGGGCTGGGCGGCGGACTGCCCATCGGCGCGGTCATCGCCCTCGGCCCCACCGCCGACCTGCTCCGGCCCGGCCAGCACGGCACCACCTTCGGCGGGAACCCGGTCGCCTGCGCCGCCGGCCTCGCCGTCATCGACGCCATCGCCACCGGCGGGCTGCTCGACCAGGTCAAGGCACGCGGCGAGCGGCTGCGCTCCGGGATCGAGGGCACGGGACACCCGCTGGTCTCCCACGTCCGGGGCTCGGGCCTGCTGCTGGGTATCGTGCTGACCGAGCCGTCCGCCGCCCGGGTGCAGCAGGCGGCTCAGGATGCCGGCTTCCTGGTCAACGCGCCCGCGCCCGACGTCGTACGCCTCATGCCCCCGTACGTACTCACCGAGGCGGAGGCGGACGCGTTCGTCCGGGCCCTGCCCGGCATCCTGGACGCAAGCGGCGGGGACGGATCCGGAGAATGAGACGACGATGACCCAGGCGCAGGACAACGAGCAAGGCGGGCAGGCCGTCCCGCAGACCCGCACCGCGCGGCACCGCCGGATCGTGGACATCCTCAACCGGCAGCCGGTCCGCTCCCAGAGCCAGCTGGCGAAGCTGCTGGCGGACGACGGGCTGAGCGTCACCCAGGCGACGCTCTCCCGCGATCTGGACGAGCTGGGCGCGGTCAAGATCCGCAACACCGGCGGCGAGCTGATCTACGCGGTGCCCAGCGAGGGCGGTTTCCGCACCCCGCAGGCGCCGCTCGGCGAGTCCGCGAAGGAGGAGCGCATGCGGCGCCTCTCCGGGGAGCTGCTGATCTCGGCGGAGGCGTCGGCCAACCTCGTGGTCCTGCGCACCCCGCCGGGCGCGGCCCAGTTCCTGGCCTCGGCCATCGACCAGGCCGAACTGAGCGCGATCCTGGGCACCATCGCCGGTGACGACACCCTGATGCTGATCAGCCGCGACCCGACGGGCGGCCAGGCCCTGGCGGACCACCTGCTGCGCCTGGCGCAGAAGGAGGGCTAGGCCACGCGGGGGCGGCCCATGGCGGCAAAATGATAAAATCGTGCCGGTTTGTCCCACTCTTCCGGGCGGCGGGGGTCTCCGAGCACGAGGGGCTGTGAGCCGCATGAGCCGTTCCCGATCCGCCGGCCGGCGCGCCCTGCTGCTGCTCCCGTGCGCGGCCCTGCTCGCCGCCGGGTTCTCCCCGCCCGCCGGACCGGCCGACCCGGCCCCGCCTCCCGGCGCCGCGGCGCGCGCGACGGCCCCGGCCGGCACCCCCGAGCCCCCCGACCCCACCGGCCCCGCCGTGAAGCGCATCGATCCGGCCGAGCTCCAGGCGGCCGTGGAGCGCGCCGCCAAGGCCCTCTCCGTCCCCGGCGCCGTGGTCCTGGTCCGTACCCCGCAGGGCACCTTCCGGGTGGCCACCGGCACCACCGAGCGGGGTGGCGGCAGGACGCCCACCACCGGCGACCACTTCCGGATCGCCTCCAACACCAAGACCATGACCGCCGCCCTGATCCTCCGGCTCGCCCAGGAGGGCCGGCTCCGGCTGGACGACCCGGTCTCCCGCTACGTCCCCGGCGTGCCCGGCGGCGACCGCATCACCCTCGCCGACCTGCTGCGGATGCGCAGCGGCCTCTACAACTACACGAACGCCCCCGAACTCGCCGCCTCCCTCGACGCCGACCCGGGCGCCGCCCGCACCCCGCAGGAGATGCTGGCGCTCGCCTTCGCCCGCCCGCCCGGGTTCGCGCCGGGCGCGCAATACGAGTACAGCAACACCAACTACGCGCTGCTCGGCCTCGTCGCCGAGAAGGCGGGCGGCCGGCCGCTGCAACAGCAGTTCCGCGAACGGCTCTTCGCCCCGCTCGGCCTCCGGGGGACCGAACTGCCCGGCATCCGGGACACGGCCCTGCCCGAGCCCTACGCGCACGGCTACATGTACGGCGGAACCGCCTACGCGCTGGTCGACACTCCCTACTCCGCCCGCATGAAGGCCGACATCCGCTCGGGGAAGCTGCCACCGGTGGACTACACCCACCAGAACCCGTCCTACGCCACCGCCGCCGGAGGCGCCGTCTCCACCGCCGACGACCTCGCCACCTGGATCCGGGCCCTCACCACGGGCAAGGTGCTCGCCCCCGCCACGCAGAAGCAGTGGCGGGACAGCCCGCAGGCCGAGGACCCGGCCCGCCCGGACGGGCAGAAGTACGGCTACGGGATCGCCCACCAGCGCTTCGGCCCCCGCGCGGCGATGTACTACCACGGCGGCGAACTGCCGGGCTTCAACTCCTTCATCGGCCACGACCCCGACAACGACGTCACCCTCGTCGTCTGGACCAACCTGACCGTGGCCCCCGACGACCGGACCACCGCCCAGGCCATGCTGCCCACGCTCCTCAACCGCATCTATACCGGCATGGACCTGCCCGGCGCCTACTGAGCGGGCCGGGCGCCCCAGCCGCTAGTAGCGGGTGACGTCCAGCGCCCCGGACTCCGTCCCGATGGCGATGTGCGGGCGCCGGTCCGGATCCGCCCAGCGCAGGATGGCGCGCATGGACCGCTCCGGCACCGACACGCAACCGGCCGTCGCCCCCTTGCCGTTCGCGTGCAGGAAGATCCCCGCGCCCCGGCCGCGTACGGGCCGGTCGTAGTTGAAGGAGATCAGCACCGCGTGCGTGTACTGCTTCTCGTACGTGACCAGGTGCTCGGCCTCGCCCGGCGCGCAGTCCGCGGGCAGCGGCTCCACCCAGCGGTTGTAGGCGGTGGAGGCGTTGTCCTGGCACCACCAGGAGTCCGCGGTCACCGGCCGGTAGCTCAGCTGCGTCCCGGCCGGTGCCCGCCGGATCCCGAAGGCGTACGGGAGCGCGTACAGGCCGGCCGGGGTGGTGCTGGTGCCCTGCGTACGGGTCGTGCCCTCCGCCAGGCCGTTCGCCCCGAAGCGGGCGGGCGCGCTGCCCGCCTCGTACCAGCGCCCGGCCCGCCGGTCCCACCAGGTCAGCAGGCCGGTGGTGGAGCCGGGGCCGGGGGCCACGGCGGTGATCAGCTGGCTGCCGCCGCCGGTGTCGGCGAGCCGGTCGGGCAGCGGGCCGGGGGCGGGCGAAGGCACCTGCGGGAGCAGGGCGGTGACGATCAGTGAGCCGGTGACAAGAGCGGTACGCAGCACATGTCAGACGGTACGGGGCGGAAGGGGCAGCGGGAGCCCCGGCAGGCCGTCGACACTCGTCGCGATGAAATCCTTCTTCTCGCAGTAGTCCGAGAACTCCTCGTCCGTCTTGCGGCCCAGGAACTCGGCGTGGAGCGTGCGCTCGCCCTGGTACTCCATGAAGGGGACGGCATAGCCGCAGACGTCCGCGATCCGGTGGGCCCGCACCAGGATGATGGCCCGCGCGCCCGGCCCGTCGGCCTCGGCGAACAGCCCGATGAGCTCCGCCCAGCGCGGGTCGTCGCGGAAGACGGCCTCGCCCTGGCCGTGGATGCGGACGATGTTCGGCGGCCCGCTGAACGCGCACCACATGAGGGTGATCCGGCCGTTCTCGCGCACGTGCGCGATGGTCTCGGCGCCGCTGCCGCCGAAGTCCAGGTAGGCGAGCCGCTCCTCGTCGAGGACGACGAGCGTCCCGGCGCGGCCCTTGGGGGAGAGGTTGATGTGGCCGTCACCCGCGAGGGGCGCGGTCGCGGTGAAGAAGACCGGCTGCGCCTCGATGAACTTCCGCAGCCGGTCGTCTATCCGTTCGTGAAGTTTTCCCATGGGCCGATTATCGGCCCGCCGCGTCCGGAACGACCGGCGCCCGGCCCCGACTTCGCACCCGCGGGTCCGGGTCCGTCAGCGCTGCGGCGGCGGCCCGCAGAGCGGCGGGTCCGCCGTGCGCGCGCAGGAGTCGGTGCGCGGCCCGGCGGGTGGGGACGGGGCGGTCCGGGGCGATGCGCTCCAGCAGCCAGTCCGCGGGCAGCCCGCCCGCCGCCGGGAGCAGTCCGAGCGCGGCCTCCCGGACCACCGCGGGCGAGGGGTCGTCCAGCAGTGGCCGCAGCAGTTCCGGGTCCGGCGGTTCCAGGGTGCGCAGGCCGGCGAGGGCGGCGGCGCGTACGGGGTCACCGCCGCGGCCGGGCCGTTCCAGCAGGGCGTGCAGCAGCGGCGCGTCCGTCCCCCGGCCGCATTCGACCAGGCCCCTGACGGCGTACGGGGTGATCCGCGCGGGATCCGACACCAGCGCGAGGCAGTGCCCGTACGGGTCCCCGCCCTCCTGCCGGAGCAGCCAGCGCGCGCAGGCCCGTACGAGCGCCGAGCGGTCCGCCAGGAAGCCCGCGGCCTCGGCTCCGCGCCCGGCCGCGCGCAGGGCGGTCACCCCGCCGGCCCGGACCTGCGGGAGGTGCCCGGCCAGCAGGGTGTCCACCGCCTCCGTGTCGGGGCCCTCCGCGGCCAGCGCTGCCAGGGCCGCGTCCAGCCACAGCGCGGCGGTCGCCGGATCCCGCTCCGCGGCGGCCCGGCGCGCGACCTCCCGTACGCCGAACAGCCCGGCGGCGAGGGTCAGCCCGGCGGCGAACCGCCGGGTCGGCAGATCGCCGCTGCGGCGCAGCCAGGCCAGTACGGTGTCCGGTTCCTCGCCGGTCAGGGTGCGGGCGGCCCGCGCCGGGCGCCACCACAGGGCCGGGCGCGCGGGGCGCCACCAGGGGGCGGGCACCGGGTCCTCGGCGCCGAGGACCGCGGTGAACAGCTCGCGGGCCCAGTGCCCGCGCTCGCGGTGGGCCAGCCGGAGCACGAGGGGGGTGAGCTCGGTCAGGGTGCGGCCGGGATCGGCGGCCAGTGCCTCCGCCAGGACCTCGCGGGCCCGCTCGCGCACGGCCGGTGCCCAGTCGGCGCAGCGGATCGCGACGAGCGGGAGCGGCGGGCGCGGGTCGTCCAGCGCGGCCGCGCGGATCCGGCCGTCGGGGTGGCAGAGCCGCAGCTCGACCCGGGCGGGGCGCGGGCCGGAGTGGCCGCGGCGCACCTCCTCGTCGAAGGCGAGCCAGGAGAGGGGCAGTGAGGGCAGGCGGACCCCGCCGAGGCCCGTGCGCGCGCCGCGCAGCAGGGCCGCCGCCGCGTCCCGGCCCGCCGCCGCCTCCGCTTCCGTCCCGGCACCCATACGTCCTCCTCTACCGGCTGGTCCGCAGAGCGTAGGCGGGGCGCGGGGCGGGGCGCGCCCCATATACGGGCCGGATGCACGGGCCGGCCGGTGGTCCGGGGCGGGGGCAGATTGACGAAACATACGGAGCAGTGCATAGTTATGCCTGTCGTTGGATGGATCCGCGCTCCGCCGCCGAGGATCCCGGCCGGGCGCGACCCGGCCCGGTCCCCGTCGTTACGCGTACCAGGACGGCCTCCCCGCTACCTCCGCGGCGGGGAGTCCGTCGTACATCCACACCATGCACGCGGTCCTGAGGAGCAGTAGTGGTCAGCAGCAACAACGGTGGTGACGTCCGGCTCTGGGGCGGACGGTTCGCCGACGGCCCGGCCGAGGCCCTGGCGAAGCTGTCCGCGTCGGTCCACTTCGACTGGCGCCTCGCTCCGTACGACATCGCCGGCTCCCGCGCCCACGCCCGGGTGCTGCACGGGGCCGGGCTGCTCACGGCCGAGGAGCTGGAGAGCATGATCGCCGGTCTCGACGCGCTGGAGGCCGATGTGGCCGACGGCTCCTTCACCGGCACCATCGCCGACGAGGACGTCCACACCGCCCTGGAGCGCGGCCTGCTGGAACGGCTCGGGCCGGACCTCGGCGGCAAGCTGCGCGCCGGGCGCTCCCGCAACGACCAGGTGGCCACCCTCTTCCGGATGTACCTGCGCGACCACGCCCGGATCATCGGCGGTCTGATCGCGGACCTCCAGGACGCGCTGGTCGGGCTCGCGGAGAGCCACGCGGACGTGGCCATGCCGGGCCGGACCCATCTCCAGCACGCGCAGCCGGTGCTCTTCGCCCACCATGTCCTGGCCCATGTCCAGTCCCTGTCCCGGGACGCGGAGCGGCTGCGGCAGTGGGACACGCGGACGGCGGTCTCCCCGTACGGCTCGGGCGCGCTGGCCGGCTCCTCGCTGGGCCTGGACCCGGAGGCGGTCGCCGCGGACCTGGGCTTCGAGCGGGGCTCGGTGGGCAACTCCATCGACGGCACGGCCTCGCGCGACTTCGTCGCCGAGTTCGCCTTCGTGACCGCGATGATCGGGATCAACCTCTCCCGGATCGCGGAGGAGATCATCATCTGGAACACGAAGGAGTTCTCCTTCGTGACCCTGCACGACGCCTTCTCCACCGGCTCCTCGATCATGCCGCAGAAGAAGAACCCGGACATCGCGGAGCTGGCGCGGGGCAAGTCCGGCCGGCTCATCGGCAATCTGACGGGCCTGCTCGCCACCCTCAAGGCGCTGCCGCTCGCCTACAACCGGGACCTCCAGGAGGACAAGGAGCCGGTCTTCGACTCCTGCGACACCCTTGAGGTCCTGCTGCCGGCCTTCACCGGCATGATGGCCACCCTCACGGTGCACCGGGAGCGGATGGAGGAGCTGGCCCCGGCGGGCTTCTCCCTCGCCACCGACATCGCGGAGTGGCTGGTCAAGCAGGGTGTGCCCTTCCGGGTGGCGCACGAGGTGGCCGGCGAGTGCGTCAAGGAGTGCGAGGCGCTGGGCATCGAGCTGGACGAGCTCACGGACGAGCAGTTCGCGAAGATCTCCGAGCACCTGACCCCGGAGGTGCGCACGGTGCTCAACGTGCCGGGCGCGCTGGCCTCCCGCAACGGCCGCGGCGGCACGGCCCCCTCGGCGGTCGCCCTCCAGCTCACCGAACTCAAGGCGGACCTGGTCATCCAGCACGCCTGGGCCACCCACAAGCGGTAGCCACCCCCAGCCCCCGCCGCCCTGCGTCCCGCACGCCCGCCGAACCCGCCGGGCCTGTACGTCCGCACGCGACGGAACCCCCGAAGGGGCGGCCCCGGAGCCCACGCTCCCGGGGCCGCCCCTTCGGTGCGTCCGGCCCCGCCGCCCGTCACCGCGCCCAGTCGGCCAGGGTCTCGAAGTCGGTGGCCGTCAGGCCGATCTGCTCGTCGACGCGCAGCAGCAGGGCGTGGGCCGGGTGGTGCAGGGTGACGTACTCGCGGTCCGGCGCCGTGATGTCGTCGTCGATCCAGGCGAAGGGGCGCTCGCCCGCGTACTCCAGGATGTACTGGGTCTTCCAGAAGGTGCCGCGCGGGGCGCGGCCGTGCATCCGGGGCCAGTCGATCCAGGGGAGCCGGGGCAGGCCCAGGTGCGGGCCTATCCAGTCGTTCGCCTCGTCCTTCCAGGTGGTGGCCCACACCAGGTCGTAGGAGCCGGCGAGGGCCAGCAGCTCCGCGCCGTGGGCATGGTTCAGCCAGAGCCGCAGCGGTTTCGCGCTCTCCTTCTCGGTCCAGCCCGCCGGGCGCATCCGGTGGGTGGTGTAGCCCGCGGGGCGGCGCTGGGGCTTGGCCGCGTAGGGGTTCAGGGGGCCGTCCACGTCGATCAGCAGCAAGGGCTTCATCGGGGGAGGGTGTCCGTTCCGCCGCCCAGGGGCAGCTCGTTTTTCGATGGAATGAGACGTCGACGTCTCATTTGGGGTATGCTTGTCTCATGGCCATGGATCGTGACCAGGTGCTGCGCGATGCCGCGGCCCTGCTTTCCCGCAAGTCGACCGCCACGATGGACGAGGTCGCCCGCGCCGCCGGTGTCGGGCGGGCCACCCTGCACCGGCACTTCGCCGGGCGCGACGCCCTCGTACGGGCCCTCGAAGACCTCGGCATCCGCGAGTTCGGGGCCGCCTTCGACCGGGCCCGCCTCGACGAGGGCTCCGCGGTCGACGCGCTGCGGCGGCTGGTCGGCGAGGCCGAACCCAACGCCCAGCTGCTGGCCTTCCTCGTCACCGAGAACCAGCTCTTCGAGGGCGACGAGGTCAACGAGGGCTGGGCCCGCCTCGACGCCCGCGTCACCGCGCTCTTCCGGCGCGGCCAGGAGGAGGGCGACATCCGGATCGACCTGAGCCCCGCCTGGCTCACCGAGGCGTTCTACGGCCTCATCGGCAGCTGCGCCTGGGCCGTCATGGACGGCCGGGTCGCCGCCAAGGACTTCCAGTACATGATCACCGAGCTGCTGCTCGGTGGCGCCCGACGGAGTGTGGAGAAATGACCCGTACCGAACTGCTGAACCGTCAGACGGGGGTGGAGGGGAAGAGCCGCGGACGCTGGCTCGCCCTGTCCGTGCTCGTCCTGGCCGTACTGCTGGTCGCGGTCGACGCCACGGTCCTCGGCCTCGCCACGCCCTCCCTCAGCGAGGACCTCAAGCCCTCCGGCACCCAGCTGCTGTGGATCGGCGACATCTACTCCTTCGTCATCGCCGGACTCCTGGTCTCCATGGGCTCCCTCGGCGACCGCATAGGCCGCAAGAAGCTCCTCCTGGCCGGTGCCACCGCCTTCGGCGCGGTCTCGGTCCTGAACGCCTACGCCACCAGCCCCGAGATGATGATCGTCGCCCGCGCCCTGCTCGGCGTGGCCGGCGCCACCCTGATGCCGTCCACCCTCGCGCTGATCCGCAACATCTTCCACGACCCCAAGGAGCGCAGCCTCGCCATCGGCATCTGGGGCGCCACCGCCTCCGCCGGCGCGGCCGTCGGCCCGGTCGTCGGCGGAGCCCTGCTCCAGCACTTCTGGTGGGGCTCGGTCTTCCTGATCAACCTGCCCGTCATGATCGCCCTCGTCCTCGTCGGCATCAAGCTGCTGCCCGAGTCCAAGAACCCCGTCGCGGGCCCCTGGGACCTGGTCAGCGTCGCCCTCTCCCTCGTCGGCGTCATCAGCGTGGTCTACGCCGTCAAGGAAGCCGCCACGCACGGCCTGACCTGGGAGGTGGCCGGCGCCGCCGTCCTCGGCGCCGCCGCGCTGTACGCCTTCGTCCGCCGCCAGTTCACCCTGTCCTCCCCCCTCCTCGACATGCGGCTCTTCCGGCACCGCGGCTTCTCCGGCGCGGTCCTCGCCGACCTCCTCACCGTCTTCGGCCTCTCCGGACTGGTCTTCTTCCTCTCCCAGTTCCTCCAGCTCGTGCAGGGCCGCGACCCGCTGGAGGCCGGCCTGGCCGAACTGCCCGCCGCCATCGGCGCGGTGGTCACCGGACTCGTCGCGGGCCGCTACGCCCGCAGGTACTCGGTACGGTCCGTCGTGGCCGGCGGCCTCGGCGCCATCGGCCTGGCCCTCGCCGTCCTCACGGTGATCCACAAGGAGAGCGGCTACCCGCTGCTCGGCGCCGCCCTGCTCGTCGTCGGCCTCGGCGCCGGCTTCTCCTTCACCGTCACCGCCGACGTCATCCTCTCCAGCGTGCCCAAGGAGCAGGCCGGTTCGGCCTCCGCCGTCTCCGAGACGGCGTACGAGCTCGGCGCCGCCCTCGGCATCGCCCTGCTCGGCTCCATCGTCACCGGCGTCTACCAGTCCTTCACCGCACCCGCCTCCGTCACCGGCCCGGTGGCCGACGCCGCGCACGACTCCCTCGGCGGAGCCGTCGAGGCGGCCAAGTCCCTGGACCCGGCCACCGCCTCCGAGATGGTGGGCGCCGCCCAGGACGCCTTCGTGGACGGCCTGCGCATGGCCTCCGGCGTGGGCGCGGCCGTCCTCCTGGCCACCGCCGTGGCCGCCTGGTTCCTGCTGCGCGGCCAGCGGCTCCAAGACGGCGTCGAGCACTGACCCACACCGCCAACGGGTGGTGTCCCGACACGAGTTGACAGCCCGTGACAGCCGGGACACCATCCGAGGCGATGGAGATCAACGACCTGACCCCGGCCGAACGCCGCGTATGGGAGGCATTCCCCCGCGGCGAAGGTGTCGACTTCCGGGAGCGCCCGGACGACAGCTCCGCCGACGGCGCCGGCTGGGGCCCCGGGCGCACCGTACGCGCCGAGGTGCTGCGGGCCCTCCTGCTCGGCGCGGCCCCCGCCGCCGAGAGCCGCGTCGCCGGACTCAAGATCAAGGGCGCGCGGATCACCGGCAAGCTCGACCTGCGCTACGCGGTGATCGACCACCCCATCCGGCTGCGCGACTGCTGGTTCGAGCGCAAACCCCTCATCTACGGGGCCCAGCTCAAGGCCCTCGTCCTCGGCTACTCCACCCTCCCCGGTCTCACCGCCGCCACCCTGCGCGTCGATGTCGTCCTGCGGCTCTCCTGCTGCCGGATCACCGGCCCCGTCCGGCTCCAGGGCGCCAAGATCGCGGGCGGTCTCTTCCTCCAGGGCGCGGTCATCGGCCCCGCCCCGGGCGAGGAGTCCGCCGAGCCGCCGCTCCAGCTCAACCATGTGGAGGTCGGCACCGACATCATCGCCAACGACCTGACCGTCCACGGCCAGCTCCGCCTGAACGGCGCCGTCGTCGGCGGTCAGGTCCTCCTCGACAACGCCCGCCTGCTCGCCCCCGGCGGCATCGCCCTGCACGCCGAGACCCTGGCCGTCGGCACGGACCTGCGCGCCCACGGCCTGGAGGCCCGCGGCACCGTCAACCTCTCCGGCGCCCGGATACCCCGCCAGCTCTACCTGGCCAGCGCCGTCTTCGCCCACCCCGAGGGCACCGCCCTGCGCGCCTCCAGCTGCGCCATCGGCGAGATGTGGCTGCGCGGCTGCGACCGGATCCAGGGCACGCTCAACCTGCGCCGCTCCCACATCGACATCCTGCACGTACCGTCGGAGACCTGGCCCGACCGGATCCGCATCGACGGGCTCACCTACCGCACCCTGGCCCCGCACCTGCCCGCCGAGGAGCGGCTGCCCGCGCTGGAGCGGGAGGAGTCCGGCTACCTCCCGTACGCCTACGAACAGCTCGCCGCGGCCTACCGCACCGCCGGGGACGAGGCGGCCGCCCGTACGGTCATGCTCGCCAAGCTGCGCCGGCACCGCCGCACCCTGCCCCGGCACGCCCGCGCCTGGGGGCTGCTCCAGGACGCCACCGTCGGCTACGGCTTCCGGCCGCTGCGGGCCACCGGCTGGCTGGCCGCGCTCCTGCTCACCGGGACGATCGCCTACGCGCTCACCCCGCCGCGCCCGCTCAAGGCGGGGGAGGCCCCCGATTTCAACGCCGTCTTCTACACGATCGACCTGATGCTGCCGATCATCGGCTTCGGGCAGGAGTCCGCCTATGCGCCGGCCGGCTGGTACCAGTGGCTGTCGTACCTGCTGATCGTGACCGGCTGGGTCCTCGCCACCACCACGGCGGCGGGCGTCAGCCGGTCCCTGCGACGCCAGTAGGGAAGGGGGCTACGCGGCCTTCGCCTTGGTCGCGTACATGTCCACGTACTCCTGGCCCGACAGCCGCATGACCTCGGCCATCACCGAGTCGGTGACGGCCCGCAGGACGTAGCGGTCGCGGTCCATGCCCTCGTAGCGGGAGAACTCCATCGGCTCGCCGAAGCGGACGGTGACCCGGCCCGGACGCGGCATGCCCGCGCCGCCGGGCTGCAGCTTGTCCGTACCGATCATCGCGAACGGCACCACCGGGGCGCCGGTCATCAGGGTGAGGCGGGCGATGCCGGTGCGGCCCCGGTAGAGGCGGCCGTCGGGGGAGCGGGTGCCCTCCGGGTAGATGCCGAAGATCTTGCCCTCTTCGAGGATCCGGCGGCCGGTCATCAGCGCGGCGACACCGCCGTTGGCGCCGTCCCGGTCCACCGGGATCATCCCCGCGCCGGTGAAGAACCAGGCCATGGCGCGGCCCTTGAGGCCCTTGCCCGTCACGTACTCGTCCTTGCCGATGAAGTGGACCGTACGGTCGCACACCAGCGGCAGGATCATGGAGTCGATGAAGGTGAGGTGGTTGCCCGCCAGGATCACCGGCCCGGAGCCGGGGATGTTCTCGATGCCCTCCACGCGGGTGCGGAACATCATGCGCATGACCGGTCCGACAGTGGCTTTGATGAGCTTCGTACGGAACAACGTGGGCCCTCCGGCATCGAAAAGCGGCGCGCGCCCCGACCGCACGGCAGGGGCGCAGGTGAGGACGATACTCGCGGGTCCGCTCCGCGCGCACATCGGGTTCACGTGTCGGATACGCATTGTTGACGCGCGTTTTCGCCACGTTCCCCGCCCGTGCCTCCCGCGCACCCCCCGCGGACACCCGCGTTTGCCTACCATCGGCGGGCCGATCACGACCTTCACGGCCCGTAGGGCCTCCACGACGAGGAGTGGCACTCATGACGCAGGGTGGGGCAGCAGCGCGGCGCACGGTCCTGGGGGCGGCCGTACTGGCGGCCGGGACCGGCATCACCGGGCTCACGGCCGGTCCGGCCGCGGCCGCGGCCGACGGCGGCGGGCACGACGAGGGCGGCTACCGGGACCTGCCGTACCCCACCGTCATCGGCCACCGGGGCGCCAGCGGCTACCGGCCCGAGCACACCCTCGGCTCCTACCAGCTCGCCCTGGACCTCGGCGCGGACATCGTCGAACAGGACCTGGTCCCCACCAAGGACGGCCACCTCGTGTGCCGCCACGAGAACGAGATCGGCGGCACCACCGACGTCGCCGACCACCCCGCCTTCGCCGCCCGGCGCACCACCAAGACCGTGGACGGGGTCGCGGTCACCGGCTGGTTCACCGAGGACTTCACCCTCGCCGAGCTGCGCAGGCTGCGCGCGAAGGAACGCATTCCGGCCATCCGCCAGCGCAACACCCTCTACGACGGCCAGTGGGCCGTGCCCACCTTCGAGGACGTGCTCCGCTGGGCCGACCGCGAGGGCCGCCGCCGCGGCCGCCGCGTCTGGCTGCACGTCGAGACCAAGCACCCCAGCTACTTCCGCGCCCTCGGCCTCGGCCTGGAGGAGCCCCTGGCCCGGCTGCTGCGCCGGTACGGCCGCGACGGCCGGAACGCCGCCATGTTCCTCCAGTCCTTCGAGCCCTCCAGCATCCAGCGGCTCTCCCGGCTGGTCTCCGCGCCCCGCGTCGTCCTCCTCTCCGGGGCCGCCACCCGCCCCTGGGACTTCGAGCAGGCGGGCGACCCGCGCACGGTCGCGGACCTGGTGACCCCGGCGGGCCTCAGGTGGATCTCCGGCTTCGCCCAGGGCATCGGCCCGACCATGGACCTGATCCTGCCGCGCGAGGCCGACGGCCGGCTCGGCAGGCCGACCACCCTGGTCCGCGACGCCCACGCCCGCGGACTGCTGCTGCACCCCTACACCGCGCGCAACGAGAACAGCTTCCTGCCCGCCGAATACCGCAGGGGTACGGATCCGGCCGCGTACGGGGACGCCCTCACCGCCTTCCGCACCTACTTCGAGCAGGGCATCGACGGCATCTTCACCGACAACCCGGACACCGGACTGCACGCCGCCGAGGCGTTCCACCCCGGCCGGCGCCCCGTCAACCGCTGACCGCGGCTTCCCGAACGAGTGGGCGGGGCCCGGCGGGGAAACCGCCGGGCCCCGCCCAATCGTCCCGCCCGGCATGGACCTGTTGAAGGACCCCGACCTCGTCGGCGAACTGGGCCCGCTGCTCTCCGCGGAGGCCGCGGCGGAGGCCCCGGGCGCCGGGATGGACGCCGCCGACCTGGAACAAGCCGTCTGGGTCAGGCTGCTGGAGAGCAGCCGGCGAGCCCCCGATCCCGAGGACCCGGCCGAACCGGCCCGCTGGCTGCGCCGGGCGGTCCGCGCGGAGGCTCGCCTCGCCCGGCGGCGCGCCCGCCGGGAGATCCCGTACGGCCACCCCCGGCATCCCGAGGAGGGCGGCGGGCGGACCGGCGGCGGCGCCGGGCAGGAACCGGAACCGGCCCTTCTGGACGGGGAGGAGAACCGGGCCCTCCGGTCGGCCGTCGCCCGGCTGCCCGGGCGCTGCCCCGAACTGCTCAGGGCACTTCTTTCGCCCAGGGACCTCACCTACCGTGAAATCGCAGGAGAGTTGGGTATCTCACAAGGAAGTTTAGGGCCCGTACGTTCCCGTTGCCTGGGATGTCTGCGCAGAATGCTCGCGGCAGAGGTTGCGGCTCCCGGCCTTCGGGGAAGGGAGCCGTAGACCAGCGGGCTAGCGGGTGAGCGGAGGCATGCGCACATGGGCATGAGCGTGACCATTTCGGCGGCGACTGCCGAGGACGCCGAACAGATCTTCAAGCTGCAGTACCTGGCCTTCCAGCGCGAGGCCGAGCTGTACGGCAACTACCTCATCCAGCCGCTCACCCAGTCCCTCGACTCCCTCAAGGGCGAGCTGGCCACGGACACCGTGCTCGTCGCCCGGCTCGGCGACGAGGTGGTCGGCACCGTGCGCGGCAGCGTCGACGAGGACGGCACCGCGAAGATCGCCAAGCTCTGCGTCCACCCCCGCCTCCAGGGGCACGGCCTCGGCGCCCGCCTGCTGCGCGCGGTGGAGGCGGCCCTCGCGAGCCCCGGCACCGCCACCCGCTTCCGCCTGCACACCGGACACAAGAGCGAGTCCAACATCCGCCTCTACCGCCGGGCCGGCTACGTCCTGGTCGGCGGCCGCACCGCCTCGGACGGCGTGCAGCTGGTGATCCTGGAGAAGGACGCCAAGAGCCCGACGGACTTCGCGGTCAGCGCCTAGCGCTCACAGGGATTCAGTACTAGCGCTTCCTGCGGAGCCAGAGCATCCCGGTGACCGGAAGGATCACCGGGATGAACAGGTAGCCCATGCCGAACTGGGACCACACGGTGGTGTCCGGGAAGGAATCCGGCCGCAGCACGGTCCACGTGCCCACGGCCAGGACGCCCGCCAGCTCGGCGGCGCAGCAGAACAGCGCCGCCCTGCGCGCGGTCTCGCCGCCGCGCACCAGCGAGTACGTGATGAAGGCGTACGCCAGCGCCGCCACGGCGGAGAGCGAGTAGGCCAGCGGCGCCCGGTGGAACTCGGTGGAGATCTGGTAGGCCGAGCGCGAGACCGCGCCCACCACCATCACCCCGTACAGCCACACCAGCAGCAGCCCCGGCCCGGAGACCAGCCGCTTGCGCCCGGCGGGGGCGGGGGTGGCGGTCGTCGTGTCTGCGTCAGGCACCGGTGGTTCCCCAGATGTCGTAGAGCCGTACTTCGAGGACGGCGAGGACGACCGCGCCCGCGGCCACCGTCACCGAGCCCCACTTGGTCCGCTCGGTCAGTGAGAGCAGCCCGGCGGCCGGTACCGCGGCGAAGGCGCCGAGCAGGTAGGCCACGAAGATCACCGTGCCCTCGTCCGGCTTCTCGCCCCGGGCCAGCTGGACCAGGCCGATCACCAGCTGGGCCAGGACCAGCACGGTCACGACGGCCATGCCGATGAAGTGCCAGTCCTTGGTGGGCTGGTCCCGCCAGGCGGCATGGGCGCACCAGGCGGCGAGGGCGAGTGCGGCCACGCCGATGGCGACCGTCAGGGCGTCGAGCATGCAGCGAGGGTATTACGGGCGCGGGAGCCCGATGTGCGCGCCCCTTGCGCGGAGCCGTCCGCCCGCTCCGTCCGCCCGCCCCGGACGCCCGCTCCGGCCGCCCCTGCGCCCGCCCGGCCCGCGGACCGTGGCCTTGACCACAACCACCCCGTCGGCGCGGCTCCCCGGGCCACCCCTCCCGCCTCCCGCCAGAGCCGCGTAGAGCCAGGTCAGGGCAGGGATCCGGGGGGTGGGACGGGCTGTCGGCCCTGACCGGCACTGTCCGGTATGCGGCCGATTCACGTCCGCTATGCGGACAATTTTGATCGGTGAGGGGATACGTCTGCTTTACTGGGGCCCATGACCACGACGAGCAGCCGCACCCTTGCGACCGAGGCGACGATGACGCCCGGTGCTCGTTGTATGTGTCGAATGTGCGCCTTCTGAGGGCCCCTTCCTGAGCCTCGCGCCCCGAAGCGAGACCAGCCGCGCGAGTACGTCACCAGCTGATGAAGAGCTCGGCCCCCTGCTTCCCCGCGCATGCGCCGGACCCGCCGATTTCTTGCGGTTCGTCCCGTATCGCGTCCCCAGATGTTTGCCCCGTGCCGGCACCCCGCTGCGCCGCGCACTCGACAGCGACGGAATTCCTGTGATCACCACATCGGGCCTCACGAAGGTCTACCAGTCCCGTGGCCGCGAGGTCACCGCCCTGGACGGCGTCGACCTCCACGTCCGCCCCGGCGAGGTCTACGGCGTCATCGGCCAGAGCGGCGCGGGCAAGTCCTCCCTCATCCGCTGCGTGAACCTGCTGGAGCGCCCCACCACCGGCAGCGTGCACGTCGACGGCGTCGACCTCACCGCGCTCGCCGGCAAGGGCCGCCGCGCCGGCAAGGAGCTGCGCGAGGCCCGCAGCCGGATCGGCATGGTCTTCCAGCACTTCAACCTGCTGTCCTCGCGCACCGTCCAGGCCAACATCGAGCTGCCCCTGGAGATCCTGGGCGTCTCCGGCCGCGAGCGCTCCCGCAAGGCCCTCGAACTCCTCGACCTGGTCGGCCTCGCCGACAAGGCCAAGGCGTACCCGGCCCAGCTCTCCGGCGGCCAGAAGCAGCGCGTCGGCATCGCCCGCGCCCTGGCCGGCGACCCCAAGGTGCTGCTCTCCGACGAGGCCACGAGCGCCCTGGACCCCGAGACCACCCGCTCCATCCTGGGACTGCTGCGCGACCTCAACCAGCAGCTCGGCCTGACCGTCCTGCTCATCACGCACGAGATGGACGTGGTCAAGACCGTCTGCGACTCGGCCGCCCTGATGAAGAAGGGCCGCATCGTCGAGTCCGGCACCGTCGCCGAACTGCTCGCCACCCCCGGCTCCGAGCTGGCCGGCGAACTCTTCCCGGTCACCGGCACCGCCTCCGGGCCCGACCGCACGGTCGTCGACGTCACCTTCCACGGTGAGGCCGCCGCGCAGCCGGTCATCTCGCAGCTGTCGCGCACGTACAACATCGACATCTCGATCCTCGGCGCCGCGATGGACACCGTCGCCGGCCGGCTGATCGGCCGGATGCGCATCGAACTGCCCGGCCGCTACGAGGACAACGTCGTGCCCGTGGGCTTCCTGCGCGAGCAGGGCCTCCAGGTCGACGTCGTCGACGAGATCGACAACGAACTGGCCGAACTGGTCAAGGATGGTGCCAAGTGACCTGGTCCGAGATGCAGCCCCTGCTCAGCCAGGGCACCTACGACACCCTCTACATGGTGCTGTGGTCCACCCTGGTGACCGTGCTCGGCGGCCTGCCCATCGGCATCCTGCTCGTCCTCACCGACAAGGGCGGACTGCTGCAGAACCAGCCACTGAACAAGGTGCTCGGCGTGATCGTGAACATAGGCCGCTCGCTGCCGTTCATCATCCTGCTGATCTTCCTGATCCCGGTCACCACCGCCGTCGTCGGCACCTTCATCGGCCCCACCGCCATGATCGTCCCGCTCGCCATCGGCGCCGTCCCCTTCTTCGCCCGGCTCGTCGAGACCGCCGTCCGCGAGGTGGACCACGGTCTCATCGAGGCCGTCGAGTCCATGGGCGGCGGCGTCCCGACCCTGGTCGGCAAGGTGCTCCTCCCGCAGGCCCTGCCCTCGCTGGTCGCCGGTGTCACCACCACCGTCATCACCCTCGTCGGCTACTCCGCCATGGCGGGCGCCGTCGGCGGCGAAGGACTCGGCTCCAAGGCCATCACCTACGGCTTCCAGCGCTTCGAGACCGGCTTCATGGTCGCCACCGTCGTGGTCCTCGTCGTCCTCGTCACGGTGATCCAGCTGATCGGCGACGGCGTCGTACGCCTGCTGGCCCGCCGCGGCCGCACGGCCTGAGCCCCGCTCCGGGCCCCGGCCCCCACCGATTTCCCCCTCAGAGCCCGCACTTGTCGTGCTTGGGCCACCACCAGCAAGTCACTCCGTACTTGTTCCGCAAGAAAGGCACTCTTCGTGCGTAAGAACATCAAGCTCACCGCCCTCGCCGCCACCGCCACCGCGCTGACCCTGGGCCTCACCGCCTGCGGCAGCTCCTCCGACCCGTCCTCCGCGAAGGCGGACGGCGGCAAGGCCGACGAGAGCAAGCCCCTGGTCATCGCGGCCTCCCCGAGCCCCCACGCCGACATCCTGAACTTCGTCAAGGACAAGCTCGCGGCGAAGGAGGGCCTCAAGCTGGAGGTCAAGGAGTTCACGGACTACGTCCTGCCCAACACCGCCACCGAGCAGGGCCAGGTCGACGGCAACTACTTCCAGCACAAGCCGTACCTCGACGACTTCAACAAGAAGAACGGCACCCACGTCGTGCCCGTCGCCAACGTGCACCTGGAGCCGCTGGGCCTGTACTCCAAGAAGGCCAAGGCCCTCACCGACATCAAGCCCGGCCAGACCGTCGCCGTCCCCAACGACACCACCAACGAGGGCCGCGCGCTCCAGCTGCTCGCCGCGAACAACCTGATCACCCTCAAGGAGGGCGTCGGCACGGCCGCCAAGCTGTCCGACATCACCGACAAGAAGGGCCTGGAGTTCAAGGAGCTGGAGGCCGCCACCGTCCCGCGCGCCCTCAACGACGTGGACGCCGCCGTCATCAACGGCAACTACGCCCTGGAGGCCAACCTGGCCCCCGCCAAGGACGCGATCGCCCTGGAGAAGGCCGAGGGCAACCCCTACGCCAACTTCCTCGCGGTCAAGGACGGCAACCAGAGCGACCCGCGGATCCAGAAGCTCGCCAAGCTCCTGAACTCCGACGAGGTCAAGAAGTTCATCGAGGAGAAGTACCAGGGCTCGGTCGTCCCGGCCTTCGGCACCCCCGCTTCCTGACCCCGCTTCCTGACCCCGCCTCCTGGCCCCTCGCCCCACCCGCCGCCCGGCCCCACCGGGCCCGGCGGTCATGCCCCTCGGCCCCGTACGCCCCTGACGGCGCGCGGGGCCGAGCGCTGCCCGCCCCCGGGCAACCCGGCCCTGCACATCCCCCGGCCGATGCTGCATGCTGTGGCCTACGACCCGCATGAACGGTCCGGCACGCACGGTCCGGCACCACGGTCGCCTCGCACCACGGTCGCACCACGTTCTCAGGCATGGAGCTGCGCATGACTACCACCTTCCCGGACGTCACCATCAGCACGGACCGGCTGGTGCTGCGCCCCTTCGAGGAAGAGGACGTCATCGCGCTCACCGAGATGATGAACGACGAGCACGTCACCGCCTGGTCCTCCGCGCCCCACCCCTACACCCGCGCCGACGCCCGCCGCTGGGCCACCCGGCGCTCCCACACCGAACGCACCACGGGCCGCGGCATCGCCCTCGCCGTCACCGAGTTCCTCACCCAGCGCCTCGTCGGCACCGTCCACCTCAAGAACACCAACTGGCGCACCCGTTCCACCGAAGCCGCCTACGCCACCGCCCCCTGGGCCCGCGGCGAGGGCTACGCCAGCGAATCCGTCCTCGCCGTCGCCCAGTGGCTCTTCCGCGAACAGGGCTTCGAGCGCCTGGAACTGCGCACCGCCGCCGACAACACCGCCGCGCAGCAAGTGGCCCAGAAGATCGGCTGCATCAGCGAAGGCGTCCTGCGCAACGCCTGGATCGTCCGGACGCAGAACCCCGACGGCGACTGGGCCGACAGCCGCACCGACCTCATCGTCTGGAGCCTGCTGCCCGAGGACCTGGACGAGGGCGAGGACTTCGACACGTACGAGAGCTACGCCACCCACGGCAGCCACGCCCCCGGCACCCCCTACGGACAGCACTCCGGCGCGTACGGCCACCCCGTCGGCGCCGACCGGAAGTGAACCGGCGACCGGGTAGTCTCACCGTGCCCGCCCCACCCGCCCGCCCCACCCCAGGAGACTGACGACGATGGCCGACCGGGTCACGGTGATCGGCTGGGACGGCTCGCCCCTCACCGGCGCCGCCAGGTCCGCGCTCTCCGCCGCCACCCTCGTGGCCGGCGCCGCCCACCACCTCGCCCTCCCCGAGGTCCCGCCCACCGCCGAACGCATCCGCCTCGGCAGCCTCGGCCTCGCCGCCCGCCGCATCGCCGGACACCGCGGCACCGCCGTGGTGTTCGCCGACGGCGACCCCGGCTTCTTCGGCGTCGTACGCACCCTGCGCGCCCCGGAACACGGCCTGGAGGTCGAGGTCGTCCCCGCCGTCTCCTCGGTGGCCGCCGCCTTCGCCCGCGCCGGCATGCCCTGGGACGACGCCCGCGTCGTCGTCGCCCACCCCCGCACCCTGCGCCGCGCCGTCAACGTCTGCCGCGCCCACCCCAAGGTCGCCGTCCTCACCTCGCCCGGCGCCGGACCCGCCGAACTCGCCCTGCTGCTCGACGGGGTCCACCGCACCTTCGTCGTCTGCGAGGAACTGGGCACCGAGCGCGAGCAGGTGAGCGTCCTCACCTCCGACAAGGCCGCCGACCACAGCTGGCGCGACCCCAACGTCGTCATCGTCATCGGCGGCGGCGGAGCCCTCGCCGCCGAGCCCGGCTGGCTCCTCGGCCAGAGCCCCGCCCTCAGCGCCGAACGCGGCTGGGCCCACCCGCGCCCCGACACGGGCGAGGGGGAGTCGGCCCTGCTGCACGCGGCCCAGCTCGCCCGGCTCGGCCCGCGCGCCGGCGACCTCCTCTGGGACATCGGCACCGGCTCCGGCGCCGTGGCCGTGGACGCCGCCGCCCTCGGCGCCGCCGTCATCGCCGTCGACGCCGACCCCGAGGCCCGCGAACGGGTGACCGCCGCCGCCCGCACCCGCGGAGTCCAGATCCAGGTCGTCGCCGGACAGGCCCCGCACGTCCTGGAACGGCTGCCCGAACCGGACGTCGTCCGCGTCGGCGGCGGCGGCGCCGAGGTGGTCGCGGCCGTCGCCGACCGCCGCCCCGAACGCATCGTCAGCCACGCCTCCACCCGCGACGAGGCGGAGGCCATCGGCCGGGTACTGACCGAACACGGTTACGCCGTCGAGTGCGCCCTGCTCCAGTCCGTCGGCCTGGACACCCGCAGCTGGGCGGAACAGGACCGTTCCGTGGTGTTCCTCCTGGCAGGTCAGCGCCCTGTGAACCGCTGACCCGGGGGCGGGGGTAGGCTGGCCGATCGTCGTACTGTCCGGACGATTCGGGGCATCGCGACACCGCTCGGACGCGCGACGTGGCGCAGTCCACAGCGGACCGTGGTGGTTATGGCCGCCACGATCGCTAACGGGCGCGACAATGCTTACTGGTTGCCGTGCAGGCAGGTGGGACGAGGCCGTCGCACCGCATGCGCACGGCGAACCGCCCGGCGGGCCTCGTGGGCCTCCGGGCGATCGAAGAGGCAACACCGATGGGCGAGGGGTACGCATGACTGACACCGGCCAGGTCCCGGGCGAGGGTCACCCGGACAACACGGGCATGGTGGATCAGCAGGGCGCCCCCGCCCCGGTCCCGATGCCGGCACCGGTCCCGATGTCCACCGGCTACGCCTTCCAGGACCTCGTGGACGACCCGGCCGGCGCCGAGGACGAGGAACTGCTGCTCATGCCGAGCGCCCAGGGCTCGTGGAGCGACCCGCAGGTGGTCCCGCAGCCCGCCTTCCCCGCCCCGCCCCAGCCGCACGAGCCGCAGATGTACGCCGACCCCTCCTTCGGCACCGAGCCCGGATACCCGGCCGCCCCGCCGGCCTACCCCGGCGCCACCGGCTACCAGGAGTTTCCGCAGCCCTCCTTCGCCGACTCCTACAGCACCGGCGCGCACGAGGCGGGCGGCCGCGACTCCGGCGCCCTCGACCTCGGCGGGCTCGTCGTCCCGCCGCCGGCCGCCCCCGCCGCCCCGGTGGCGCCCCCGGCCGCCCCCCGGCGCCCGCTGCACATGGGCCCGCCCGTGCCCGAGGCCACCGGGGGAGTCGTCCGCTCCCTCGCGGACCGCGGCCCCGCCGCCGCGCCCGCCCCGGCCCCCGTGGCGGTCGCCCCGCTGCACCAGGCCGGACCGGCCACGCTCGGCCCGGAATACCTCGACGTCCCGCGTGCGGAGACCCCCGAGGCCCACCTCGGCGAGATCCCCCCGCAGGCCGGCACCCCGTGGACCCCGACCCCGCCCGCCGCAGAAACGGTGATGCACCCGGAGCCGCCGACGGGCCCGGCCCAGCCCGCGCAGCCCGACCAGCCTGCCGCGCCCGCGCAGCCGGCCGCCCCGGCGGATGCGGCTCCGGTGGATGCGGTGCCGGGTGTCACTGCCCCGGCTGACGCCGCTCCGGCCGACGCGGCCCCCGCTGACGCGGCCGCGGCCGACGCTGTGCCGACCGATGCGGTACCGGCTGACGCCGCCCCGGCCGCCGCCGCCCCCGCTGACGCGGCCCCGGCCGAGGCCGCAGCTACTGATGCCCCGGCCGACGCGGCTCCGGCGGAAGCCACACCCCTCGACGCCTCTCCGGCGGAAGCCACCCCCGCCGACGCCGCTCCGGCGGACGCCGCCCTGGCCGATGCGGTCCCGGCTGACGCGGTACCGGCGGACGCCGCACTGTCGGGCGCCGCTCCGGCTGACGCCGCCCCCGCCGACGCAGTACCGGCGGACGCCGCCCAGGCTGACGCGGCACTGTCGGGCGCTGCCCCGGTGGATGCGGTCCCGGCGAACGCCGCTCCGGCTGACCCGGCACTGGCGGGCGCCGCCCCCGCCGACGCAGTACCGGCGGACGCCGTCCCGGCCGACGCGGCACCGGCCAACGCCGCCCCGGCGGATGCGGTCCCGGCCGACGCCACCCCCGCCGACGGGGCACAGGCCGAGGTGGCCGGAGCCCCGCAGCCGGTGATCCCGGCCCCGCTCGCCGCCGAGCCGGTCACCGCCGGGCAGGCTCCCGCCGAGCCCGCTGCCGCAGGGCAGGCCCCGGCTGAGACCGCCGCCGACGGGGTGGCCGCCGCCGCCCCCGCCGCCGGGCTGGCCCCCGCCGAGCCCGTGGCCCCCGTACAGCCCACCGCCGAGCAGGCCCCCGTGGAGCCCGCCGAGGCCGCCCCGGAGCTCTTCGAGCCCGTCACCGCGCCCCCCGCCGCGCCGGAGCCGGCCGACGCCGGGCCCGAGCCGGTCGTGGCCGCGCCGGCAGAGGCCCCGCAGCCCGAGCCGGTGCTCGCGGCCGAGCCCGTCGCGGGGGAACCCGTACAGCCCGAGCCCGCCGCAGGCGACCCCGCTCCGGCCTACGACGACGCCGAGCGCGAGGCCGTCCTGCGCGTGATGCGCGAGCGCCGCGACATCCGCAAGGGCTTCCGCACCGACCCCATCCCGCACGAGGTCCTGCTCCGCGTCCTGGAGGCGGCCCACACCGCCCCCAGCGTCGGCCACTCGCAGCCCTGGGACTTCGTCGTGATCCGCTCCGCCGAGACCCGCCGGACGATGCACGAGCTCGCCCAGCGCCAGCGCGAGGCGTACGCGAAGTCGCTGCCCAAGGGCCGGGCGAAGCAGTTCAAGGAACTCAAGATCGAGGCCATCCTCGACACCCCGGTGAACATCGTCGTCACCGCCGACCCCACCCGCGGCGGCCGCCACACCCTCGGCCGGCACACCCAGCCGCAGATGGCCCCGTACTCCTCGGCCCTCGCCGTCGAGAACCTCTGGCTCGCCGCCCGCGCCGAGGGCCTCGGCGTCGGCTGGGTCAGCTTCTTCGACGAGCGCGAGATGGTCCGCGCGCTGGGCCTCCCCGAGCACCTGGAGGTCGTCGCGTACCTGTGCGTCGGGTACGTCGACGAGTTCCCCGAGGAGCCCGAGCTGGCCCAGGCGGGCTGGTCGCAGCGCCGCCCGCTCTCCTGGGTGGTCCACGAGGAGACCTACGGCCGCCGCGCGCTGCCCGGCGAGGAGCCGCACGACCTGCTCTCGGAGACCGTCGCCAGCATCCGCCCGCTCGACGCGAAGGCGCTCGGCGAGGCGTGGGAGCGGCAGAAGCGCATGACCAAGCCCGCCGGGGCCCTCGGCATGCTGGAGATCATCTCGGCGCAGCTGGCCGGGCTCTCCCGGGTCTGCCCGCCGCCGATCCCGGAGCCCGCCGCCGTGGCGATCTTCGCGGGCGACCATGGCGTGCACGCCCAGGGCGTCACCCCCTGGCCGCAGGAGGTCACCACGCAGATGGTGGCCAACTTCCTGGGCGGCGGAGCCGTCTGCAACGCCTTCGCCAACCAGGTCGGCGCCGAGGTCTGCGTGATCGACGTCGGCATCGCGGGCGAGCTCCCGGCCACCCCGGGCCTGCTGCCCCGCAAGGTCCGCCCCGGCACCGCCGACCTCTCCACCGGCGCGGCCATGACCCGCGAGGAGGCCGTCGCCGCCATCGAGGTCGGTATCGAGACGGCCCGCGACCTGGTCGCGGCGGGCAACAAGGCGCTGCTCACGGGCGAGATGGGCATCGCGAACACCACGGTCTCCGCCGCCCTGATCGCGGTCTTCACGGGCGTCGACCCCGCCGAGGTCACCGGCCGCGGCACCGGCATCAACGACGAGACGCACGCCCGCAAGGTGGACGTGGTCCGCCGCGCCCTGGAGCTGCACCAGCCGGACCCGGCGGACCCGATCGGCGTCCTCGCCGCGATCGGCGGCCTGGAGCACGCGGCGATCGTCGGCCTGCTGCTGGGCGCCGCCTCCCTGCGTACGCCGGTCATCCTGGACGGCGTCAGCGCCGGCGCGGCCGCCCTGGTCGCCCGCGCGATCGCCCCCGAGTCCCTGTCGGCGTGCATCGCGGGCCACCGCAGCGCGGAGCCGGGCCATGTGGCGGCCCTGAACAAGCTGGGCCTGCGCCCCCTGGTCGACCTGGACCTCCGCCTCGGCGAGGGCACGGGCGCCCTGCTGGCCCTCCCCCTGGTCCAGAGCGCGGCCCGCGCGATGCACGAGGTGGCCACTTTCGACTCGGCGGGCGTAACGGAAAAGTAGCCCCACCACACCCGGCCCCGCCCTGCACCCGAGCGCGGGGCGGGGTGGGCCGAAGCCGCACCATCCAGCCCCGCCCGGAGCGCGGGGCGGGGCGGAGCCGCACGATCCGGCCGTGCCCGGAGCGCGCGTCCGGGCGGAGCCGCCATCCAGCCCCGCTCGGCGCCCGGAGCGCGGGCCGGGCGGAGCCGCACCATCCAGCCGTGCCCTGCTCGCGGGGCGAGGCCCAGCCCCACAATCCAGTCCCGCCCGGGGCCCGGAGCGCGCGTCCGGACGGAGCCCCGCAATCCAGCCCCGCCGGCGTTTGAGGCGCGGGGTCCGGGGCGGAGCCCCGTGAACCCCCGCCCCGTCCGCGCCTCGGAACGCCCCGCGCCGTATGGTGGACCCGCACCACATCCCCGCACGTCAGCAACCGCACGTCAGCAACCGCACCACACCCCGGGCCCCGCCCACCCGCAACCCGGATCCCGGATCCCGGATCCCGCCCACTCCGCCGCTCCAGAGCCGCAGCGGCAACACCGCACGCCCGCCGCACCAGGAGCCGCACCGCCATGGCCGAACACCCCGCCTACCCCGTCGGCCTCCGACTCGCCGGCCGCCGCGTCGTCGTCATCGGCGGTGGCCAGGTCGCCCAGCGCCGCCTCCCCGCGCTGATCGCCGCCGGGGCCGACGTCCTGCTCGTCTCCCCCTCCGCCACCCCCTCCGTGGACGCGATGGCCGAGACCGGCGAGATCCGCTGGGAGCGCCGCCGCTACCAGGACGGCGACCTCGCCGGAGCCTGGTACGCCCTCATCGCCACCCAGAACCGCGACGCCAACGAGCTGGCCTCCGCCGAGGCCGAGCGCGAGCGGGTCTGGTGCGTGCGCGCCGACGACGCCGCCGCGGCCACCGCCTGGACCCCGGCCACCGGCCGCGTCGAGGGCGTCACCGTCGCCGTGCTGACCGGCAACGACCCGCGCCGCTCCGCCGCCGTCCGCGACGCCGTCGTCGAGGGCCTGCGCGACGGCAGCCTGGCCGCCCCCGGGCGCCGCCACCGCTCCGCCCCCGGCGTCTCCCTCGTCGGCGGCGGCCCCGGCGACCCCGACCTGATCACGGTGCGCGGCCGCCGCCTCCTCGCCGAGGCCGACGTGGTCATCGCGGACCGGCTCGGCCCCCGCGACCTGCTCGACGAGCTCCCGCCGCACGTCGAGGTCATCGACGCCGCGAAGATCCCGTACGGCCGCTTCATGGCCCAGGAGGCCATCAACCACGCGCTCATCGAGCACGCCAAGGCCGGGAAGGCCGTGGTCCGGCTCAAGGGCGGGGACCCGTACGTCTTCGGGCGCGGGATGGAGGAGCTGCAGGCGCTCGCGGAGGAGGGGATCCCCTGCACCGTGGTGCCCGGCATCTCCAGCTCCATCTCGGTGCCCGCCGCCGCCGGGATCCCGGTCACCCACCGGGGCGTGGCCCACGAGTTCACCGTGGTCAGCGGCCACGTCGGCCCCGACGACCCGCGCTCCCTCGTGGACTGGGCCTCCCTCGCCAAGCTCACCGGCACCCTCGTGGTCCTCATGGGCGTGGACAAGATCGGCCTGATCGCGGAGGCCCTGGTCCGTCACGGCCGGTCCGCGGACACCCCCGTCGCCGTCGTCCAGGAGGGCACCACCGCCACCCAGCGCCGGGTGGACGCCACCCTGGCCACGGTCGCGGAGCGGGTGCGCGCCGAGGAGGTCCGCCCGCCCGCGGTCATCGTCATCGGTGAGGTCGTCCGCGTCGGAAACCAGAACCTCCCCGCCACCGGCGCCTGACAGGCCGTTGGCACCGTACCCAGGACAAGGCAGTATCACCCTGTGGCTGATCTCATCACCATCGACGACCCCGAAGACCCCCGCCTGCGCGACTACACGGGCCTGACCGATGTGGAGCTGCGGCGCCGGCGCGAGCCCGCCGAAGGACTCTTCATCGCGGAGGGCGAGAAGGTCATCAGACGGGCCAAGGACGCCGGGTACGAGATGCGCTCGATGCTGCTCTCCGCCAAGTGGGTCGACGTCATGCGGGACGTCATCGACGAGCTCCCGGCCCCCGTCTACGCCGTCAGCCCGGAGCTCGCCGAGCGCGTCACCGGCTACCACGTGCACCGCGGCGCCCTGGCCTCCATGCAGCGCAAGCCGCTGCCGACGGCCGAGGAACTGCTCGCCACCACCCGCCGCGTCGCCGTCATGGAGGCGGTGAACGACCACACCAACATCGGCGCCATCTTCCGCAGCGCCGCCGCCCTCGGCATGGACGCCGTCCTGCTGTCGCCGGACTGCGCGGACCCGCTCTACCGGCGCTCGGTGAAGGTCTCCATGGGCGCGGTGTTCTCCGTGCCCTACGCCCGGCTGGAGGCGTGGCCCAAGAGCCTGGACTCGGTGCGCGAGGCCGGCTTCAAGCTGCTGGCGCTCACCCCGCACGAGAAGGCGTCGCCCATCGACGTGGCGGCCCCGCAGTCCCTGGAACGGGTGGCGCTGATGCTGGGCGCCGAGGGCGACGGCCTGTCCACGCAGGCGCTGGTGGCCGCCGACGAATGGGTCCGCATCCCGATGGCGCACGGGGTGGACTCGCTGAACGTGGGCGCTGCGGCGGCCGTCGCCTTCTACGCGGTGAACCAGGGCCGCGACTGAGCGGCCGGGCGGCCGGTCCCTGGCCCGGCGGCGCTACAGCTTCTGCGCCACCGCGATGCCCAGCGCCACGATCAGCGTCACCACGACGAACACGATCAGGCGCTGGCGCAGCAGCTTCGGGTCCGGCCGCGCGGGCCGGCGGCCCGTCCCCGTGGTCCGGGGGGCCGGGCGGCCGCCCGTACGCCCGGCGGTCGGCCGCGAGGAGGGCCCGCCCGGGCTGCGCGGATGGCGCGAGGACGAGGGCCGCGAGTGCGGGCCGCCCTGGGAGCCGGGGCCGCCCTGCGGCCGGGGCGCGCTGCCGCCGCCGGTACGCCGCTCCGTGCGCTGCTCGGCGTGGTCCACACCGCCGGCCCGCCCGGCCGCCTCGGGCAGCCGCCCCGAGGGCCGCTCGACCCGGGCGCGCTGCGCGGGCGGCCGCCCGTCGGAGAGCCCCTGGGCCTCGCGGGCGGCGATCTCCTTGAGCCGCATGGACAGCTGGAGCGTGCTGGGCCGCTCCTCGGGGTCCTTGGCCAGACAGGCCCGTACGAGGGGTGCCAGCGCGTCCGGGACCCCGTGCAGATGCGGCTCCTCGTGGACCACGCGGTACAGCATGACCTCGGAACTGCCGTGCCCGAAGGGGGAGTCGGCGGTGGCCGCGTAGGCGAGGGTGGCCCCCAGCGCGAAGACGTCGGTGGCCGGGGTGACGGCCGCGCCGCGCACCTGCTCGGGCGCGAGGAAGCCGGGGGAGCCGACGGCGGTGCCCACATGGGTGAGGGTGCTCGCGCCGGTGGCCCAGGCGATCCCGAAGTCGATGATCCGCGGGCCCTTGGGCGACAGCAGGATGTTCGAGGGCTTGAGGTCCCGGTGGACCACTCCGGCCTCGTGTACGGCGACCAGGCCCTCGGAGAGCGCCGCACCGACGGCGGCGATCTGCGCGGCCGTCAGGGGCCCTTCCTCGGCCACCTTGTCGTGCAGCGAGGGCCCGGGTACGTACTGGGTGGCGAACCAGGGCCGTTCGGCCTCCAGGTCCGCGGCCACCAGCCGGGCCGTGCAGCCGCCGCGGATCCGCCTGGCGGCGGACACCTCGCGGGCGAACCGGGAGCGGAACTCCTGGTCCTCGGCCAGGTCCGGGCGGATCACCTTGAGCGCCACGCGCTGTCCGCGCCGGTCGGAGCCCAGGTAGACCACGCCCATGCCGCCGGCACCGAGCCGCCGGTGCAGTCTGAACGAGCCGACGACACGCGGGTCCTCGCGCCGGAGCCGCATCATCGCCATGTCCACCCCGCTGACCGCTCGTCCTGTTGACCTTGCACAGCTTACGGACCTTCCGGCACACGCGCTCAGAGGCCGCGCCCTCGCCGCAGGATTCGATTGTCTGTGCGGCGCAGCACCCTTGAGGGAGCATCAGCGGCCGGGCCCGTCGGACGCTCCGGGGCGGGTGCCCGGCCCAAACCGCCCTCGGAACAAGGGGATTGGCGGCCAGGGGCGGGCCGGAGGGCCGCCGGGGGAGCCGTGGGGCGGTCCACGGCCGAGTCGATCTTGTGGGCGCCCGCCGCGCGGACATATGGGAACAGGGAGTGACGGAAGTGAGCGAAGTCACTACCCTCCGGTCATCCCCCTCCGGGAAGACCCCCATAGCGGCGGAGAGGTCTCCACCCAGGGGAGTACATCCGGCGTTCGCGGTCATCCTCCTGGAGGCCAGGCAATGGGTACGAGGGCATGAGGCCACGGGCCGCCCGCCCGCCTAGTGTTGAAGTCAAGCGGCGGGTGGCGCACTCGTCCCCCGAGGTCACAAGCCCGCCGCTGCCAGACGACAGGGAGAGGACCATGGCGGACATCGCACGGCAGGGACGCAAGGCATTCGCGTTCAACAGCCATGAGTCCGGCACCCGCCACCCACTGGTGGCCGCGGCCATGGTCCTCCCTCTGGCCGCCCTGCTGCTCTTCCTCTTCGGAGGCTTCGACCAGCTGGCGGCACAGGCGTCGTCCGTGGGCATGATGCCGGGGCGCTGAGCGGCGCCCCGGGCCCGGGAGAGCGGCCCGGGCCGGGACATCGGCCTGTTGTACCCCGTGGGGACGGGGGAGCGACGGACGGCAGGTGAAGGGCGCTGCCCGCACGACTGGGGAGTCGTACGGGCAGCGCCCTTTTTGACGTTCCACGGGTATGGGGAAACGCAAAAGCCCCGGCCGAGGAAAAGGCCGGGGCTTTCTTGCTGTGCGCGATACTGGGATTGAACCAGTGACCTCTTCCGTGTCAGGGAAGCGCTCTCCCGCTGAGCTAATCGCGCGGGCTCCACGGTCCGAGAACCGCAGGTGGAACAGGTGGTGCGAGGTACTGCGTGCGCGATACTGGGATTGAACCAGTGACCTCTTCCGTGTCAGGGAAGCGCTCTCCCGCTGAGCTAATCGCGCGGGATCCTTGCGGATCAGTGGACGATACTGGGATTGAACCAGTGACCTCTTCCGTGTCAGGGAAGCGCTCTCCCGCTGAGCTAATCGTCCTTGGAGGTGGAGACGGGATTTGAACCCGTGTAGACGGCTTTGCAGGCCGTTGCCTCGCCTCTCGGCCACTCCACCATGGAGCTGCGGGGTTTCTCGGGAAGATCCCCCACTTCGAGCGGACGACGAGACTCGAACTCGCGACATCCACCTTGGCAAGGTGGTGCTCTACCAACTGAGCTACGTCCGCAGGTCACCTTGTTCGCTCCGGGGTTCTGGCCCCTTCGCTCCCTGGCGACGTGTTGAACTCTAGCGGATTCCGGGGCCAGCTCAAAAACGCGTTTCCGCAGCGTGCTGCCGCTCGATCACCACAGGTCACCCCGGCGTCACCGCACCGGCGCCCGCGCGTCACCGGTCATAGACTCGCAGCCGTGCACGACCTGCCCCCCTTGGCCCGCTTCGGCGGCCTCCTCGCGACCGACCTGCGGGATGTCACCAGTGACCCCGCCGCCCTCGACTCCACCGGGTTCTGGGCGGTGGCCGCCGATTTCGAAGGGCGCCTCGTCTGCGCGCGTTTCGGGGACGTCCGGCCGGACCCGGTGCCCGCGCCCGTCCCTGGCGCCTGGCACGGCCCCGCCGCCGATCGGTGGACCTCCTCGCTGGACCGTGCCGCGTACGTGGCCGGCGTACACCGCATCCGCGAGCACATCGCCGCCGGGGAGGTCTACCAGGCCAATCTCTGCCGTGTGCTGTCCGCGCCGCTGCCGCACCCGGAGCGCGCCGACGTCGACGCGCTGACCGCACTGCTCGCGCGGGGCAATCCGGCCCCGTTCGCAGGAACGATTCGGCTTCCGGCCCACGGCGTCGAGATCGCCACCGCCTCACCCGAGCTGTTCCTGCGCCGGACCGGCCGCCGCATCGAGTCCGGCCCCATCAAGGGCACCGGCCGCACCGCCGGGGACCTGCTCCCCAAGGACCACGCCGAGAACGTGATGATCGTGGACCTGGTCCGCAACGACCTCGGCCGGGTCTGCGCCACGGGCTCCGTCACCGTGCCCGCGCTGTGCGCCGTCGAGGAGCACCCGGGCCTCGTCCACCTCGTCTCCACCGTCAGCGGGGAGCTCGCCGAGGGCGCCGGCTGGCCCGAACTGCTCGCCGCCACCTTCCCGCCCGGCTCCGTCACGGGCGCGCCCAAGTCCTCCGCCCTGCGGATCATCGAGGCGCTGGAGACCGCCCCGCGCGGCCCGTACTGCGGCGGCGTCGGCTGGGTCGACGCCGACCGGGGGACCGGCGAGCTCGCGGTGGGCATCCGTACCTTCTGGATCGACCGCGCGGCCGCCGGGGGCGCCCGCCTGCTCTTCGGCACCGGAGCCGGCATCACCTGGGGCTCCGACCCCGACCGCGAATGGGCCGAGACCGAACTGAAAGCCGCCCGGCTGCTGCGTGTGGCCGCCGGACACGAGGACATCCGCCCCGAGGAACCGCACCGCACCACCGGAAGGACCGCACCATGAAGATCTGGCTCGACGGAGCGCTGAGGGACGTCGAGGCCGCCCGGGTGTCCGTCTTCGACCACGGGCTGACCGTGGGCGACGGCGTCTTCGAGACGCTGAAGGCCCAGCACGGCCGGGCCTTCGCCCTCACCCGCCACCTGGACCGGCTCACCCGCTCCGCCCGCGGCCTCGGCCTGCCCGACCCCGACCTCGACGAGGTGCGCCGGGCCTGCGCGGCCGTCCTGGAGGCCAACCCCGTCGCGCACGGCCGGCTCCGCGTCACCTACACCGGCGGGGTCGCCCCGCTCGGCTCCGACCGAGGGGACGCCGGGCCCACGCTGATCGCCGCCGTCGCGGAGTCCGCACCCCGGCCGGACACCACCGCCGTGGTGACGGTGCCCTGGGTGCGCAACGAGCGCTCCGCCGTGGCCGGGCTCAAGTCCACCTCGTACGCGGAGAACGTGGTCGCGCTGGCCGCCGCCCACCGGGAGGGAGCCTCCGAGGCGCTGATGGCCAACACCGTCGGCCAGCTCTGCGAGGGCACCGGCTCGAACGTGTTCGTCGTGCTCGACGGGCGGCTGCACACCCCGAGGCTGTCCTCCGGCTGCCTGGCCGGGATCACCCGCGCGCTCGTCGTGGAGTGGGCGGGGGCCGAGGAGAGCGGTCTGCCCTTCGAGGCCCTGGAAGCGGCCGAGGAGGTCTTCCTGACCTCCTCCCTGCGCGACGTACAGGCCGTCGTACGGGTGGACGGGCGCGCGGTGGGCACCGGGCCCGGGCCGGTCACGGCCGAGGCAATGCGGGTCTTCGGGGCGAAGGCGGCCGCCGACATCGATCCGTGAGGTCTGCCGGGCTCCGGAAGGTGCGCAAGGCTCCGCAAGGCTCCGGAAGGCCGGGGAGGCCCCCGAAGGCCGGGTAAGTCCGCGGGCACCGGTGACGCGGGGCCTCCGGGCCGGTAGAACTCAGAGGGATGACCACCACCCTGCGGCCCGCGCAGCCGCTCCAGCAGCACGGCGACGGCACCCGCTCACGGGCCTACGAGGTCCGCGTCAACAGCCGTCGCGTCGGCACACTCGAACTGGCCACGCGCTCCGCGGCCCAGCCCGCCGTCGGAGTGATCCGGGGGCTGTACATCGACGAACCCGACCGGCGGCGCGGCCGCGCCACGGTCGCCGCCCTCGCCGCCGAGGAGGTACTGCGCTCCTGGCGCTGCACCGCGATCGCGCTGGCGGTGCCCGCCGACGCGGAACCGGCGCTGCGGATGGCCGCCGCGCTCGGCTACCGGGAGACCGGCCGGGTCATGGTCAAGGAGCTGGCCGGTGAACCGCCCGCCCCCGCGGCGGGTACCACCGGGCGGCCGATGACCCGGGCCGAGTTCGACGCCTGGCTGGAAACAGTCGTCACCGGATACGCGCCCCGGCTGACCGCGCCCGGCATGACCCCCGAGCAGGGCCTGGCCGCCTCCCGGGCCGAGCACGCGCGGATGCTGCCCGACGGCCCGGACACCGAGGGGCACACCTTCCAGCTCCTGGAGGGACCCGGCGGCAGTGTGCTGGGCACGGTGTGGACGGGCCGCCTGGACCTGCCGGGGCTCGGCCCCGTCCCGTACGTCTACGACGTCGAGGTGGCCCCCGAGCACCGCGGCCACGGCCACGGCAGGTCCCTGATGCTGCTGGCCGAGCGCACCGCGCACGAGGCGGGCGCCCGGCACATCGGCCTGCACGTGGCAGAGGGCAACACCCCGGCCCGGCGGCTCTACGTATCCCTCGGCTACCGGGACACCACGGTCAACGCGACGAAGGAGCTGATCTAGGCCGGCTGCGCTCAGGCGGCCAGCAGCCGGTCCGCGATCTCCTCGATGCGGGCGCGCAGGCCCTCCTGGCTCTTGCCGCCGTCCAGGCGCTGCCCGTCGATCACATAGGTCGGGGTGCCGGTCACGCCGATGGCCTTGCCCTCGGCCTGGTCGGCGTCCACGATCAGGATGTGCCGCCCGTCGATCAGCGCGGTGTCGAACTCCTCGACGTCCAGGCCCAGTTCGCGGGCCACGTCCAGGAGCACCGGCTCGCCCCGCTCACCCAGCTCGGCGGTCCGTGCCAGTACGGCCTCCGCGTAGGCCCAGCCCCGCCCCTGCTCCGCGGCCTCCTCGGCCGCCTGCGCGGCGGCGAAGGCGTGCTTGTGCTTCTCCAGGGGGAAGTGGCGCAGCCGGATGTCCAGCCGGTCGCCGTAGCGGGCCCGC
Organism: Streptomyces sp. NPDC047014; assembly: GCF_040644195.1. NCBI lineage: Bacteria > Bacillati > Actinomycetota > Actinomycetes > Kitasatosporales > Streptomycetaceae > Streptomyces > Streptomyces sp. NPDC047014. The sequence goes on from NZ_JBEYVX010000006.1 coordinate 69,581, forward strand.
AGGGCGCGTACGTCGTCCAGCGCGCTGTGGCAGTCCGGGCACTGGAGTTCGCACCAGACGTCGAGGATCACGGAATCGGTCATACGGACAGTCTCCCAGCCCCCGCCCGCCGCACCGACCGGGACCTGGGGAGGAGACCCGACCCGGAGATCTCCCCGAGATCCGCCCGCGGGGCCCCGGGCACCTGGCCCGTACGGCGGGGGCCGGTGCAGGATGGACAGGGACGGATCGTCGACCCGCCGAGAGTCCGGAGGACCGCATGCTCGCCGAGACCATCTGCTACGCGGCATCCGCGGCGGGCCTGGGCATCGCCGCGCTGACCGCCTACCGCAAGCGCTTCCTGGCCGCGGCCCGCACGGCCGCGTTCGCGCTCGTACCGGCCGGCCTCGCGCTGACCGGGATCGTCCAGTGGCTGTCCGGCCTGGTCTTCGACCCGGCCGTCTGGATCGGCTTCGGCCTCCTGGCCCTGTCCGCGCTGCTCCTGCTCACCACCCGCGCGATCGAACGCCGCAGGCCGGGCGGCCGCCGCAAGGCCGCCTCCGACGCCCCGCCCCCCGTCGTCCCCACCGCCTCCCGCCCCTCCCTGGGCACCCCGAACCCGACCACAACCCCGCGCCGCGATCCCGCCCCGGCGGACGACTTCTCGGACATCGAGGCCATCCTCAAGAAGCACGGCATCTGAGCCCGTCGGGTCCCGGCTGGGCGTGCGAACCGTCAGCGCTTCTTCGTCCGCTTCCGCTGCGGGGGGTTCCAATCACCACGGTGCTTCTGGCAGCGGGAGTAGCCGATCATGGCGGGATTCCGGCAGGGCTTGCCCGTCGTGGTCTTGGTCGACCCACACCTCACCTGAGAGCCCACAGGTCCTCCTTCACCTTTGGCCCGGCGAGGCCGGGCGGGGGAGGGGCGCCGGTGCGACGCGAGCGTGGTCGCCGCGCCCCGGACGACCGTGGCCGAGTCCGGCGGCTGCGGCCAGGGCGCACGCAGGGGGCAAGCGATGCAGGTGGCGGGCGCGCCCGTCGGCCCCGTGCCGCGCCACGGTGGGTGGCCGAGGGCAGAGGCAAGCACGTCAGCGGCCCTGGTGGGGCGGGGTTGGGGATACGTCCACGAGATCGAGCTAACTGCCGCGCGGATCATGGCGTGTTGGCGGGTGGCGTGCGGTGGGCTGGGTCATCATCGGGCCGACATGTTCGAGACATCGCAGAGTGATCCCGCGGTTCCCGTGCCGGTACCCGCTCCCCCTGTCGCCGACGAGCCGCGAGGCTGCCTGTTCGCGCTCTCCCAACCGCCCCTGATGATCTTCCTAGCGGTGATCGGCGTCCTGCTGATGCTCGCCGCCGTGCACGATCTCTTCCTGCTCTGACGCCCCCGCCTCGACCCCCTTGCGCCGCGCCCGGTACGCCGCCACGTGCAGCCGGTTCCCGCAGGTGCGGCTGTCGCAGTAGCGCCGGGAGCGGTTGCGCGAGAGGTCCACGAAGGCGCGGCGGCAGTCGGGGGCCTCGCAGCGCCGCAGCCGCTCCTGCTCGCCGGAGACCACGATGAAGGCCAGGGCCATGCCGCCGTCGGCCGCCAGGTGGTCGCCCACCGAGGCGCCGGGGGCGAAGTAGTGCACGTGCCAGTCGTAGCCGTCGTGGTCGGTGAGCTGCGGCGTCGTGCCCGCCGTCGCCACCAGCTCGTTGATCAGCACGGACGCGGCCCGCGCCGTCGGCGCCGCGAAGACCTGGGCGAATTTGCCGCGTACGGTCCGCACCCCGGCGAGGTCGCGGGCCCCGAGCTCGCCCACGTCGCTGATCGAGTACTCCTGGACGAAGCCGCGGAGCGCGCCGATGTCGGAGAGCCCGTCGGGCTGGTCGGACTCGGCCGCGGTGTTCACCAGCGCGACGACGACGTCGAGCGCGCGACGGGTGTCGTGGGGGATCTGCACGGTGTCTCCCTGGGGGGCCGGGCCTGCGGCGACGGGTGTGCCCGCCGATGCCGCCCGACAATAGCCGGTCCCCGGACAGCGCGACGGCGCCGTCCTCGCGGGTGGCTTCCGCGGGAACAGCGCCGGCGCAGGCATATGTGGTTGTCCGGCCCGCACCGTCGCCCCGAGTCGGACGGTGGCGGGCCGCTGGGGGGCTGGCTCAGCTTTCGGCCAGGATGTGGGAGAGCTCCTTGTCGAGGTCGAAGTGCCGGTGCTCGGTCCCGGGTGGGACCGCGGCGTCCGTCCGCTTGAGGAACGACTCCAGTGCTCGGGCGGGTGCTTCGAGCAGTGCTTCTCCCTCCGGTGAGCTCAGGGCGATGCAGACGACGCCCTGACCGTGGCTCCGGGAGGGCCAGACGCGGACGTCGCCGGTACCGGTGGGCCGGTGGAGGCCCTCCGCGAGGAGGTCGCGGGCGAACACCCATTCGACCGTCTCCTCGGCGCCGGTGTGGAAGGTGGCGTGCACGGCGTAGGGATCGGCCGTGTCATACCGCAGGCCCGCGGGAACAGGCAGTGAGGACTCGCTCGACACAACGAGGCGCAGGTGCAGCTCGCAGCTGACCGTGGTGTTCATAAGCGCCAGGGCCTTTCGCTCAGTGTGCGCTCGGGGATTCGCACGTCGGCGAAATCGACATGCCACCTACGGTGTCGTTGTAAACCCCTCTGACCGTTTTGCGGACCTCTGGGTCCCTCGGACGGCGGATCCAAACGATCGTTCCCGTGTGCTTCGGGCTCGGGTAGATTCGGGTTCATGAATACGGGGAGTGACCGCGGCACCAACCAGTCCGCCGCCGACGAAACCACCACGGAACCCGGGACGGGGACGGGCGCGGAGCCGGGCGCGGAGCCGGGCGCGGGCAAGAGCACCGGAGCCGGCGAGGGGACGGGCGCCGGGGCCGCCGCCGAGACGCCGCACGTGTCGAAGGCGCCCGCCTTCATCAAGGCCCGCAGGACCCTGCACCTCAGCTGGCAGGTCGGCGTCTTCGTCGTCGGCCTCGCGGTGATCGCCGCGGGCGTGGCCATGCTCGTGCTGCCCGGCCCTGGCTGGGTCGCGATCTTCGCGGGCCTGGCGATCTGGGCCACCGAGTTCGCCTGGGCCCACCTCGTCCTGCGCTGGACCAAGCGCAAGGTCACCGAGGCGGCCCAGAAGGCGCTCGACCCGAAGGTGCGCCGCCGCAACCTCATCCTGACCACCACCGGCCTCGTCATCGCGGGCGCGCTGATCGGCTTCTACCTGTGGAAGTACGGGCTCGTCCTGCCCTGGGACCTCAAGGACCAGTGATGGTCGGGAAGCACCGCTGACATGGGGTAATGTTTGCGGTGCGTCCGGGCGATTAGCTCAGCGGGAGAGCACTTCGTTCACACCGAAGGGGTCACTGGTTCGATCCCAGTATCGCCCACCCGGACCGAGGGCCCGGAGACTTCCACAGTCTCCGGGCCCTCGTCGTTTCCCAGGCGTGGCCGCCCACCGCCGCCCCGCCCTCACCGCAGCCGCGCGATCGCGTCGCGCAGCCGGCGGGCGTCCCGCAGCCGCTTCTCGTACGTCGCCCCCACCGCCAGCAGCAGCAGGCCCGCCAGGGCCGGCGGCACCCAGCGCGGCAGCGCCCCCGCCACCTGCGCCACGTACGGGGCCAGCTCGTGCAGTGCCACCGCCGCCAGCACCGCGCCGCCCAGCAGCAGCGGCGCCTGGAGCCGCCGGTGGGCGCCCAGCAGGGTCACCGCCAGCGCGGCCAGCCCCAGCAGCAGGGGGCGCGGCCAGCCCGGGTCGCCCCAGGCCGCGATCAGGCTCGGCAGCAGGGTCGCCGCCAGGCCCGGACCGTACGCCGTCCAGGACGAGGCCGCCGGATCCCGGCGCCGCCGCAGCACACCCACCACGAGCGCGGGCACCGTCACCGGCAGCGTGTACGCCTCCGGCGCCGTCACCCCCGCCTGCGCCAGCCGGATCCAGGTCGCCGCCGCGAACAGCGCGCCCGCCGCCCAGCTCAGCGCCCGCCGCTCCGGCCGTACCGCCGCGGCCGCGCAGATCACCCCGGCCAGGGCCAGGACCAGCGCGAGCCAGGACGGATCGGCCGCCGCCAGGACCACGGCCAGGCCGCCGGAGCAGGCCGCCGCGATCTCCACCGGCAGCCGTACGCCGCCCAGCCGCGGGCCCAGCGCCGCCGCCAGCGCCGGAACCGCCAGCACGGGCAGCGCCCACCGGACCACCGCGAGGTCCGATGCCGCGGCCGCCGCCACGAGCAGCCCCGTGGTGTACCCGACGGCGCACACCGCCGCGCCCGAACGGACCCGGCGCGGCGCGGCCCCGTACGCCGCTCCCGCCGCGCAGCCCGCGCCCAGCAGGCCCCAGACCGCGAAGGTCGCCGCCCGGCCGTCCAGCGCGCCCAGGGACACCCCCGCGGCCCCCGTGAGCGCGCACACCGCCGCCGCGATCCGGACCCCGCGGGCCCCGGCCGCCCGCAGCGCGAGCGCGCCCGCCGCGGCCGTCACCGCGAGCTGCACCACCAGCACCACCGCCACCGGGAGCCCCAGCAGCACCGGCGCCGTGAACAGGCCCGCCCAGGCCAGGACCACCGCCGCCACCGTGCCCTCGGAGCGCCCCAGCGCCCGCGACAGCCACCAGGCCGCCCCCGCCGTCAGCAGCAGCGCCACCGGGACCGCCACCACCGGCGCGTACGGCATCGCCGCCGGGGTCGTCGCCGCCCACACCTCGCCCAGCACCCGTACGGGCGCCAGCAGGGCCAGCACCGCCACCGCACCGGCCACCACGGCCCCGGCGGCCCCCACCAGCGCCCCGCCCCCGGCGAGCCCGCGCCGCACCGCACGCGGCAGCACGGGCACCCGTACCAGCGCCACCAGCGGCAGACCCGCCAGCAGGTGCACCACCAGCAGCCAGGCGGCCTCCCGCGCCGAGCCCGTCAGCGCCGGGCGCGCCACACCGCCCACGGCCACCACCGCCGCCAGCGCGCCCGCCACGGCGGCCGCCGTCGCGCGCGGCTCCCGCCAGGCCACCGCCACGCCCAGCGCCGCACCCGCCAGCAGCAGCGCCGCCGGGGCCAGGGTCTGGGCCGCGGAGTCCGCCGCCCAGGACTGGGCCGCACCCGTCAGCAGCGCCAGCCCGCCCAGCACGGCCGCCGGAATCGCCGCGGGCCGGAACCGCGCCGCGAGCGCCGCGTCCAGCGCCGCCGTCACCAGCAGCGCCCAGCCCAGCCCCGAGGGGCCCGCCTCCGCGGCCAGTGCCGCCAGCGGCAGGGGCAGCTGCGCCGCCGCCAGCGCGGCCGGCAGCGGCAGGCGCAGCCCGCGCAGGGCCGCGCCGTAGCCGGCCCAGCCCGCGGCGAGCACCGTCGCGGCGGCGGCCGTGTAGGCGGTGCCGTCCGTGCCGGGCATGCCGACCGCGTGGACGGCGTACGCGTCGAGCACCGTCAGCAGCAGACCCACCGCGGCCACCGACTCCGCCGTCGAGCGCAGCCCGCGCCGCAGCAGCAGGAAGGGCGCGCCGAGCGCGGCCGCCGTCACCGCGGACAGCACCGCCGCACGCCCGCCGATCCCCATCGAGCCCCAGCTCACGAGCGTGAACGCGAGCGCGGCCACGGCCAGCAGCACGGCGCCCAGGGTCAGCAGCACGTTCTGCGCACCGGGCGCCGAGGCGTCCTGCCCGGAACCGGCGGGCCCGGCGGCCACGGCGGGCGCCCCGGCCCCCCAGGGCGCGGGCGCCGGACCGGACTGCTGGAGCAGCCGCAGCAGCCAGTCCCGGCGGGCCAGCAAGTAGAGCCGCCGGGAGTCGAGTTGGGCCAGCTCACGGTCGATGAGCGCCAGCTCTTCGGCCGGCGGCAGAGGCGAGTTCATGCGGCGAGTGTGGCCCCCGTCACCCACCCGCCGCATCGGCGCCCGTACTCAGGTACGCCCTGAGTACGCACCGGCACGGGAGGCGGTTTGAACCAGCCCCGAGGCTTCTGTATTGTTCAGTGCGTTCCCGGGCGATTAGCTCAGCGGGAGAGCACTTCGTTCACACCGAAGGGGTCACTGGTTCGATCCCAGTATCGCCCACCGGGTCAGGCCGGTCCGTCACAGACGGACCGGCCTTCCGCATGTTCGGGGCCGGGGTGCGGCCCCGGTGGGTCAGGCGGCGGCTGAGAGGTCGGGGCGGAGGGGCCAGTGGGGGTCCACCGGTTCCGGGGTGCCCTGGCGGGCGAACCAGGCTTGCAGGCCACGGGCCTGGGCCGCGTGCCACACCGCCTGGAGGGTGTGCAGCTCGGCCGGGGTCAGGCGTTCCAGGCGCGAGGCGAAGCGGCGGCCCACCGCGCGGACCAGTTCCAGGGAAGCCATCGCGTCCGCCGCCGCGTCGTGCGCGCCCTCCAGCTCTATCCCGTAGTGCGCGCACAGGTCCGTCAGGGTGCGGCGGCCCTTGCGGTAGCGGTCCAGGTGCTTGTCCAGCACCCGCGGATCCAGCACCGTCAGCGGCCGGTTGTCCAGGTACCGCGAGAGGGAGGAGGCCCGGTGCCGGCGCAACTCCCGGTCCAGCAGGGTCAGATCGAACGGCGCGTTCATCACCACCAGCGGGCGGCCCGCCACCCGCTGCTCGCCCAGCCCGCGGGCTATCTCCTCCACCACCGGCGCGGGCCAGCGCCCGTGGCGCTGCAGGTGGTCATCGGTGAGCCCGTGCACTTCCGTCGCCCCCGGGGGCACCGGAATGCCGGGATTGACCAGCCAGCGCGTGGTGCGGACCCGGCCGCCCGCGCACTCCTGGACGATGAGCGCGGCGGACACGATCCGGTCCTGCTCCACGTCCACCCCGGTGGTCTCCGTGTCGAATGCGGCCAGCGGGCCCTCGTACCAGCGTGTCATGGCGAACTCCTCGTTCCCGGTCGGCAGTCGGGGTGCAGTCGGGCGCCTCGCCGCGGAACGTGCTGCCCCTGCCCGAAACGGTGATACCCGGGCTGTTTGCCCCGTACGCCGTTTGCGGCTACCCGGGTGCGGAGACAACAACCTTGGGGGGCCGCCCACATGACCGGCCATCACCCCAGCCACCACCCACCACCACGGCAGAGCCCGGAAGGCATGGGGAGCCGGCCATGGCGCTCGCGCAGCCCGAACCGGGCGGGGTGCTGGCGGGGCGGATCGATCCGCGGACCGGCGCACCGGGAGACACGCGGACCGGGCCGCTGCGCGGCACACTCGCCACCACCGCCTGCATGGAGACCCTTCAAGTGGGATACCTGCACGCCGTCGCCGCCGCGGCCGGCTGCTCGCTGTCCCAGCCCTTCCCCGACAACGGCATCGACTGGCACGTCAGCCACGGCGCCCCCGAGCACGTCGTCGACGACGAGGTCACCGTCAAGGTGCAGTTGAAGGCGACCTACCAGATACCGCCCCGGCCGGCCGGGCCCACCTTCGCCTTCACCCTCGACAACGAGCACCTGGTGAAGCTGGCGCGGACGCCGGTCGCCGTGCACAAGATCCTCGTCGTGATGCTCGTCCCGCGGGAGCGCGACCAGTGGCTCGCCGCCGGGCACGACCGGCTCGACCTGCGGCACTGCTGCTACTGGACCAATCTCGCCGGACACCCCGTGACCGGCCGGCGCCGGACCACCGTACGGATCCCCACCACGCGGATCTTCGACGACCGGGCGCTGTGCGAGATCATGACCCGGGTCGGGTCGGGAGGGACACCCTGATGCACCGGTACCCGTCGAACCTCGGACCACTGCCGCCCCCGGACCCCGGGGGCTTCCCGGACCCCGGCGGTACCGCCGCCGCGCCCGATCCGGCGCAGGTCGATCCCGCCGTGCTGGGGGCGCTGCTGCTGCGGCACGGCTGGCTGCGGCGCGGCGGGGCCGCCGGGCGGTACGGGCGCTGGACGCCGCCCGGCCACGCCGGCACCAGCGTGCTCGTGCCCGAGAGCCGGGCCTTCCCCGACTGCGCCGACCTGCTGGAGGAGGCGCTGGCCGCGCTGGCGCACTGCGCGCTGCCGTCGGCGCGGGAGGTGCTGTACGGGCTGAGCGTGCCGGGCGACGAGGTCCGCTGGGAGCGGGAGGCCGCGCAGGGGGCGTACGGGATCCGGGGCGAGGCCGCCTGGACGGCGCAGGAGCAGCTGCGCTCGGCGGCGCGGAAGCTGCTGCTGGCGGGGGCGCTGGCGGCGCGGGCCACGGCCGGGTACTACGGGGCGCGGTACCGGGCCCAGGCCGAACGGGCCCTGGAACCGGTGCTGGTGGGGCCGCATCCGGGGGGCCGCAGGCTCAGCGTGTACGTGCCGGTGGACGCGGGGCGCGGGGTGGTGACCCGGCTGCACCACGCGCTGCACGCGGCCCGGGAGGCGGTGGACTACCAGCGGGCCACGGGCGGCATGGAGGCGTTCGACGCGGCGGTGCAGGCGGGTGTCAGCCGGGAGTTCGCGCAGGCGCTGATCGCGCTGGTACGCGGCTCGGAGGGGGCTCGTATCGCGCTGGCGTGGGCCCCGGCGGCGGGGGTTCCGGCGGGGTGCGCGGCGCGCCCCGAGCCGGTGGAGTTCTCCCCGGGGGATCTGCCCGCGCTGCGGGAGGCGGCGGCGCGCTACACGCGGGACGAGCCGGCCGTCCGGGTCCGCCTGGCGGGGGCGGTGGTTCGCATGCGGCGCTCGGCCCCGGGGGGCGGGGGCACGGTGCGGCTGCGCGTGCTGGGCGGGGCGGAGGTCCCATACGTACGGGCCGCCCTGGACGAGGAGTCGTACCGCGTCGCGGGCCACGCCCACCTGGTGGGCCTCCCGATCCGCGTGACGGGCGACCTCCAGCGGCGCGGGGGCTTCCGCCGGCTGGCGCACACGACGGACGTGAGGCCGGTACCGCTGGACGCGGTGGAGCGGGACCGCCTGATGAAGTCCCTGACGGACACGTTCGACCCGGGGGAGGGGCTGGGCGGCGAGGACTGACGGGTGCCTGCGGGCTCGCTCGGCGGGTGCGGCCCTGCCCCCGGGGGCGCTGCCTCCAGGGCGCGGCGTACTCCGGCCCGGAGGGTGGGTGCGGGGGCTACTCGGGCTCTGGCGCGGGGCGCGTGAAGGAGGCCATGCGGAGGGTGGGGGCGGGGCAGAAGTCCGGGCCCCGGGTGAAGCCGAGGTGTTCGTAGAGGGTTGTCGCGGGGGCGTTCGCCGCGCCCGTGGTGACCTTGAGGGTGCGGGCGGGGAAGGTGCTGGTCAGGGCGTGGCGCAGCAGGGCGGTGGCTATGCCCTGGCGGAACCACGTGGGGGCCACGCAGAGGCGGTCGATCTCGACGGGGCCGTCGTCGTCCGGCGCCTCCCAGGCGAGGAAGCCGGCGATCTCGCCGTCTGCGGTGACGGCCCCGAGCCAGTGCAGCGGCCTGGCCCGCATCTCGGCAAGGCCCTCGTGCAGCGCGGGGATGCCGTCGAAGCCGATGAGCTCCGCCTCGACCCCGTACGCGGCACGGCCGATCCGGTGCACCTCGGTCGCGGTGGCGTCGTCGGTCAGGTCCAGCGGGCGGATCTGCGGCCTCGGCATACGGGTCCCCTCCCCGGGAAGTCGGCCCGCCCCACGCTACCGGCCACGCCTCGCGTACCGGGATGTCCCCGCAGGTCGAGCGCCCCGGGGGCGGGCCGGTCCGGCTCCGGATTCGCGAGCCAGGGGAGACCTCTGCGCGGATCTCGTCCCCCACTTCCCCCCCGGCCCCTGCCCGGGTCGGTGTCTCGCCTTGCTCAGCGCGTGCACCTCGGCGCTGGCGCGTGAGGTCCGGCCGGCGGCCGGCCTCGCCCAGGACTTCCCCGGGGCCCCGGCCGCTGCCCGGGACGGTGTCTTGCCTTGCTCAGCGCGCCCACGTCGTCGCTGGCGTGGGAGGTCTGGCCGGTCCGGCCGGCGGCCGGCCTCGCCCAGGACTTTCCCGGGGCCGCGTCCCTGCCCGGGACGGCGTCTTGCCTCGCTCAGCGCGCCCACGTTGGCGCTGGCGTGGGAGGTCCGGCCGGTCGGATCGGCGCCGGGCCTTGCCCAGGACTTCTCCGCGCCCCGTCGCCGCTGCGGCTGGAGGGGCCGGCGCGTGGGTCGGAGTCGGCATCGACCGGGGATTGCGCGGGCCCGGCCGTCGGCGCCCCCCGTCATGTTCCGCTTGCCCGCCTTCGCGGCGCTGCTGCGGAGTGGGGACCGGCCGGGCGGCGGCGTTGCCGGGCCGGTGGTGCCCCCGCCCTGGGCGGAGCCCGCCCGCTGCGGCCTGAGGGGCGGGCCGGAGCCGGGGCGGAACCGTTTCGCGGGGGTGGGGGTTCGATCGGTACGATTCATGCGCGCGGCGTTCGGCCGTGCACCCCCTGAGTCAGGAGAGACCGGTGTCAGACGTCCGTGTGATCATCCAACGCGATTCCGAGCGGGACGAGCGCGTGGTGGCCACGGGCACTACGGCGGCCGAGCTGTTCGCCGGTGAGCGCACCATTGTCGCCGCGCGCGTCGCGGGCGAGCTCAAGGACCTCGCGTACGAAGTGCGCGACGGCGAGACCGTCGAGCCGGTCGAGATCTCCTCCGAGGACGGCCTCAACATCCTGCGCCACTCCACCGCGCACGTCATGGCGCAGGCCGTGCAGGAGCTGTTCCCCGAGGCCAAGCTCGGCATCGGCCCGCCGGTCCGGGACGGCTTCTACTACGACTTCGACGTGGCCCGGCCCTTCACCCCGGAGGACCTCAAGGCCGTCGAGAAGAAGATGCAGGAGATCCAGAAGAGGGGCCAGCGCTTCGCCCGCCGTGTGGTCACCGACGAGGCGGCCCGCGAGGAGCTGGCGGACGAGCCGTACAAGCTGGAGCTCATCGGCATCAAGGGCTCCGCGTCCACCGACGACGGTGCGAACGTCGAGGTGGGCGGCGGCGAGCTGACCATCTACGACAACCTGGACGCCAAGACCGGCGAGCTGTGCTGGAAGGACCTCTGCCGCGGTCCCCACCTGCCCACCACCCGCAACATCCCGGCGTTCAAGCTGATGCGCAACGCCGCCGCCTACTGGCGCGGCAGCGAGAAGAACCCCATGCTCCAGCGCATCTACGGCACCGCCTGGCCCTCCAAGGACGAGCTCAAGGCGCACCTCGACTTCCTCGCCGAGGCCGAGAAGCGCGACCACCGCAAGCTCGGCAACGAGCTGGACCTCTTCTCCATCCCGGACGAGATCGGTTCCGGCCTGGCCGTCTTCCACCCCAAGGGCGGCATCATCCGCCGGGTGATGGAGGACTACTCGCGCAAGAAGCACGAGGAAGAGGGCTACGAGTTCGTCTACTCCCCGCACGCCACCAAGGGCGCCCTCTTCGAGAAGAGCGGCCACCTGGACTGGTACGCGGAGGGCATGTACCCCCCCATGCAGCTCGACGGTGGTACCGACTACTACCTCAAGCCCATGAACTGCCCGATGCACAACCTGATCTTCGACGCGCGTGGCCGCTCCTACCGTGAACTGCCGCTGCGCCTCTTCGAGTTCGGCACGGTGTACCGGTACGAGAAGTCGGGCGTCGTGCACGGCCTGACCCGCGCCCGGGGCTTCACCCAGGACGACGCGCACATCTACTGCACCCGTGAGCAGATGGCGGAGGAGCTCGACCGCACGCTCACCTTCGTGCTGAACCTGCTGCGCGACTACGGTCTGACCGACTTCTACCTGGAGCTGTCGACCAAGGACCCGGAGAAGTTCGTCGGCTCCGACGAGGTGTGGGAGGAGGCCACCGCCGTCCTCCAGCAGGTCGCCGAGAAGCAGGGCCTGCCGCTGACCCCCGACCCGGGCGGCGCGGCCTTCTACGGTCCGAAGATCTCGGTGCAGGCGCGCGACGCCATCGGCCGTACCTGGCAGATGTCGACCGTTCAGTTGGACTTCAACCTGCCCCAACGTTTCAACCTGGAGTACACGGCTCCGGACGGCTCGCGCCAGCAGCCGGTCATGATCCACCGGGCGCTGTTCGGCTCCATCGAGCGGTTCTTCGCGGTGCTGCTGGAGCACTACGCGGGCGCCATGCCGCCGTGGCTGGCGCCGGTCCAGGCGGTCGGCATCCCGATCGGCGACGGGCACGTGGAGTACCTCCAGAGCTTCGCCGCCGAGGCGAAGAAGAAGGGCCTGCGGGTCGAGGTGGATGCCTCCTCCGACCGGATGCAGAAGAAGATCCGCACCTGGCAGAAGCAGAAGGTGCCGTTCATGATCATCGTCGGCGACGAGGACATGGCGGCCGGCACCGTCTCCTTCCGCTACCGCGACGGTTCGCAGGAAAACGGCATCCCGCGTGACCAGGCGCTGGCGAAGCTCGTTGACGTGGTGGAGCGCCGCGTGCAGGTGTGACCCTGTCCCCGCCGACGCGGGGGTGTACCTCTTTAGCCGTAGAACGGCGGCCAGCTCATGGCCTGCTCCCCGCCGCTGCGGGGTTCGGCCCCCGGGAAGTGATCACTTCCCGGGGGCCTTCCTCGTACGCGCACGCGAGGTCATATGCTTGCCGCCATGACGACTGAGCCGGAGCGGCAGAACGGTGTGGGCACGCACGACGGGTTCCAGCGGCTGTGGACCCCGCATCGGATGGCCTACATCCAGGGGGAGAACAAGCCCACCGGCCCCGAGGCCGGGGACGGCTGTCCCTTCTGCGGGATTCCGGAGATGACCGACCAGGACGGCCTGGTCGTGGCCCGGGGCAAGCACGTGTTCGCGGTGCTGAATCTTTACCCCTACAACGGCGGGCACACCATGATCGTCCCGTACCGGCACGTCGCGGACTACACCGAGCTCGACGGTCCCGAGACGGCCGAGCTGGCCGACCTGACCAAGCGGGCCATGGTCGCGCTGCGCAAGGCGTCCGGGGCGCACGGTTTCAACATCGGGCTCAACCAGGGCAGCGCCGCCGGCGCCGGTATCGCCGCGCACCTGCACCAGCACATCGTGCCGCGCTGGGGCGGGGACACCAACTTCATGCCGGTCGTCGGCCACACCAAGGTCCTGCCGCAACTCCTCGCGGACACCCGGCAGATGCTCGCGGACGCCTGGCCCGAGGGCTGAGCCCCGCCGCGGCCGCACCCCGGACAGGGCGCGGCCGCCCCGCCTACGCGTCGTACATGTCCGCCTTGCGCGGCGACGGCTCCTGCACGGCGCCGCTCATGATCGAGGAGCGGCTGGTGAAGCGCTCCGTGTCCACGCCGTTCTCCTCCAGGACCTTGAAGGTCGCCGCGTGGATCGCCCGCAGCACCGGGGCCACCGTGCGCAGCGCGTCGTCGGCCATGAAGCGGTGGCGCCACATCGAGCTGGCCCAGACGTGCCGCAGGCCGAAGGGCTCGGGCAGGACCAGCTTGCCGCCGAAGTACTCCAGCAGCGGCGGGTACCAGGTCAGCGGCGCGCGCACGGCCAGGCGTACCACCTCCTGCGCGTCCACGATCGGCAGCGGGCGCTCCACGGTCTCCCAGAAGCGGACGCTCTTGGGCACCTCCACGGCCGGGGACTTGGACTTGGTGGTGAACAGGCCGTGTACGGGGCCCAGCGCGTGCGCGGTGACGTCCACGCGCAGGGTCTTGTAGAGCACGGTGACCGTGACCAGCATGTTGATGATCAGCTGGCCGTCCCAGAGCGGGTACTGGATGCCCAGGTAGTGCCGGTTCCCGGCGTTGAACTGCTGCTCGTTGCAGATGCGGGTGACCTCGTGCGGCTTGACGAGGAAGGCGTCGACGTTCTCGCCGGTGGGCCGGGTGACCTCGCCCGCGCCCTCGCCGACCGGGGTGACGATCCAGTGCTGGATCGCGGCGGGCGGGAAGCCGCCGGTGTGCAGCGGGCCCCGTTCCAGCTTGCGGAGCTGGGCGTCGATCGCGCGGACCACGTCCCAGCTGCGGAAGGGGTGGATCTCCGCGACCTCGCTGCGGGGGGCCAGTTCCTCGGCCATCTGCCAGTTGCCCCAGCGGGTGCCCATGCCGAGGATGCCCTTGGGGCCGGCGTAGAAGACCTGGTTGCTGCGGTCCTCGGCGGTGAGCTTGGCCAGCTGGTGGCGCAGGTCCTCGCGGGCCTTCTCGTCCGGGTTGCCCGGCACGGCCTCGGGGATCTTGGCGGCGACACCGCCGCCGGAGAGCAGCCCGTCCCAGCGGGACCGCAGGTCCTTGGCGGTGGCCTCGCAGGTCCGGCGGGCGAGCAGCCAGCCCAGCGCGGGGACGATGAGCATGGCGCGCGCGTACAGGCCGAGGAACCCGGTGAGCGGCAGCCGGAACATCAGGATCGCCACCACGACGGCGACGAAGACCAGCAGTACGGTGCCCAGCCAGGAGCCGCGGCCCTCCCGGGAGGCCAGGGACCTGCGGAGCTGGAACAGGCCCAGCCACAGCAGCAGGCCGGGCAGGAAGAGCACCCCGCAGACCAGCATGATCAGCCGGAGCCGGCGGTCGCGCTGCTTGCGGATGTGCGAGGCGGCCAGGCAGTGCTCGACCACCGTCTGGGGGTCGGCGCCGAAGGACTGGATCAGCGCCTTGCGGCCCGGGCCCAGGGTGCGGGCCTCGACGGCCCGGCAGAACGCCTCCCCGAGGCTGGGCTCGAAGAGGGAGATCTTCGGCGGCTTGACCGTGGCCGGGTGGTTCTCGTTGTTCGCGCCGAGCAGGACGTCGAGCCTGGTGTCCTTGCCGCCGTCGCGGTACGCGGCCGAGGCGAGGGCGTTGGTCGCCGCCGTCTGCCCGCCGCCGCCCTGCAGAGGAATCTGCGCGCCGGGCCTGAAGTCGAATCCGTCGTCCGCCACCGCTGTCCCCACCCCCATCGCCGTGCTCCCATGCTGTTCTCCCGCGCCGACGAGCCTATCGGCGCGGGCCGCCCCATGGTCATGGGACAGGGAAATGCCGCCCATCACAAGAGGGTTGGATGGGCGGCCGGTCCCGTTCCTATGTCAAGTGGCTTCCCCTCCCGGTCTGTTCCCGCACCTTTTCCGCGATCTGGGGCGGCATGGGCTCGTGCCGGGCGTAGGAGCGCGCGAAGCGGCCCGTGCCGTGGGACACCGAGCGCAGTTCGACGGCGTAGCGGCCGATCTCGATCTCGGGGATCTCGGCGCGGACGCGGGTGCGCCCGGATCCGGCCTGGTCGGTGCCGACGACCCGGCCCCGGCGGCCGGCGAGGTCGCTCATGACGGGGCCGACGTACTCGTCGGGCACCAGGACGTCCAGCTCCGCGACCGGCTCCAGCAGGTCGATGCGCGCCTCGGCGGCCGCCTCGCGCAGGGCGAGGGCGCCGGCGGTCTGGAAGGCGGCGTCGGAGGAGTCCACCGAGTGCGCCTTGCCGTCGAGCAGGGTGATCCGTACGTCGACCAGGGGGTACCCGGCGGCGACCCCGCGGGCCGCCTGGCTGCGTACGCCCTTCTCCACGGACGGGATGAACTGCCGGGGCACGGCCCCGCCGACGACCTTGTCCACGAACTCGATGCCGCTGCCGGGCGGCAGCGGCTCCACCTCGATCTCGCAGATCGCGAACTGGCCGTGGCCGCCGGACTGCTTGACGTGCCGGCCGCGGCCCGCCGCCCGCGCGCCGAAGGTCTCGCGGAGGCTGACCTTGTGCGGGACCGGGTCGACCTGGACGCCGTAGCGGGTGCGCAGCCGCTCCAGGGCCACGTCCTGGTGGGCCTCGCCGAGGCTCCACAGGACGACCTGGTGGGTGTGCGGGTTCTGCTCCAGCCGCATGGTCGGGTCCTCCGCGACCAGCCGGGCCAGGCCCTGCGAGAGCTTGTCCTCGTCGGCCTTGCTGTGCGCCTCGATGGCCAGTGGCAGCAGCGGGTCGGGCATGGTCCAGGGCTCCATCAGGAGGGGGTCCTCCTTGGCGGAGAGGGTGTCGCCGGTCTCCGCGTGGCCGAGTCTGGCCACGCAGGCCAGGTCTCCGGCGATGCAGCGGGTGAGGGCGCGCTGCTGTTTGCCGAAGGGGGCGGTGAGGGTGCCGACGCGCTCGTCGACGTCGTGGTCCTCGTGGCCGCGGTCGGTGAGGCCGTGCCCGCTGACGTGCACGGTGGCCTCGGGGTTCAGGGTGCCGGAGAAGACGCGGACGAGGGAGACGCGGCCCACGTAGGGGTCGGAGGAGGTCTTGACCACCTCGGCGAGCAGCGGGCCCTCGGGATCGCAGGTGGCGTCGGGCCGGGCGGTGCCGTCGGGGCGGGTGACGGCCACGGGGGCGCGCTCCAGGGGCGTGGGGAAGCCGCCGGTGATCAGTTCGAGCAGTTCCACGGTGCCGAGGCCCTGGCGGGCGCCGTCGGTGGCGGGGGCGGCCATCAGGACGGGGTGGAAGGTGCCGCGGGCGACCGCGCGCTCCAGGTCCTCGACGAGGGTCTTGAGGTCGATGTCCTCGCCGCCGAGGTAGCGGTCCATCAGGGTCTCGTCCTCGCTCTCGGCGATGATCCCCTCGATGAGCCGGGCGCGGGCCTCGGTGATCAGGGCGAGCTCGGCCGGATCGGGGTCGCGCTCGGCGCGCTCGCCGGAGGAGTACTCGTAGACGCGCTGGGAGAGCAGGCCGAGCAGGCCGGTGACGGGGGCGTGTCCGTCCGGGCCGGCGGGGCCGTGGAGGGGCAGGTAGAGGGGGAGGACGGCGTCCGGGTCGTCGGCGCCGAAGATCTCGCCGCAGACGGTGGTCATCTGCCCGTAGTCGGAGCGGGCCGCCTCCAGGTGGGTCACGACGAGGGCGCGGGGCATGCCGACGGCCGCGCACTCGTCCCAGACCATGCGGGTGGCGCCGTCGATGCCGTCCGAGGCCGAGACGACGAAGAGGGCCGCGTCCGCGGCGCGCAGACCGGCCCTGAGTTCTCCGACGAAGTCGGCGTATCCGGGGGTGTCCAGGAGGTTGATCTTGATCCCGTCCCAGGCGACGGGGACGAGGGAGAGCTGGATGGAGCGCTGCCGGCGGTGTTCGATCTCGTCGTAGTCGGAGACGGTGGCGCCGTCCTCGACGCGCCCGGCCCGGTTGACCGCGCCGGCGGTCAGGGCCAGGGCCTCGACCAGGGTGGTCTTGCCGGATCCGCTGTGGCCGACCAGGACGACGTTCCGTATGGAGGCGGGCCGGTCGGCCGTCAGTGCCCTGCCGGCGGCCCCGGCGTGGTGCGATGTGGCTCCCATGATGATCGTGCCTCCCGGTGCGACGGTGAGGAGGATGGGTTCCGGTTCCCGGTGGAGGACCCCCCGAGGAGCGGGGACGCGGTCATTCGAGCTTTGCACCGGTGTCACACCGCGTCCATACGTCGTTCCGGTCAGGGGCCGGAGGCCGCCTCCCGGGCCGTCGCGGAGGCGGCGCGCGCCCGGTCCGTACCCCGGTCCGTACCTCCGTCCGTACCCCGGGTAAGGGCACGGCTCCCGCGAACCGGTGGGTGCGCGGCGCCCGCGCGGCGGCGCGCTGGCTACGATGGGCCAGCCGGTGGCCGTGGTGGCCGTGCGGCCCAGCGACCCTCCGGGAAGGCCATGCTGAACAAGTACGCGCGTGCATTCTTCACGCGTGTTCTCACGCCATTCGCCGCTTTTCTGCTCCGGCGGGGGGTGAGCCCGGACGCGGTCACCCTGATCGGCACGGCCGGAGTGGTGGCGGGCGCGCTGGTCTTCTTCCCCCGCGGGGAGTTCTTCTGGGGCACCATCACGATCACCCTCTTCGTCTTCTCCGACCTCGTCGACGGCAACATGGCCCGCCAGGCCGGCGTCTCCAGCCGCTGGGGGGCCTTCCTCGACTCCACCCTCGACCGGGTGGCGGACGCGGCGATCTTCGGCGGTCTCGCCCTCTGGTACGCGGGCAGCGGCGACGACAACGCGCTGTGCGCGGTGGCGATCTTCTGCCTGGCCAGTGGCCAGGTGGTCTCGTACACCAAGGCGCGCGGGGAGTCCATCGGGCTGCCCGTCGCCGTCAACGGGCTCATCGAGCGCGCCGAGCGCCTGGTGATCTCGCTGGTCGCGGCCGGGCTCTCGGGGCTCCAGACCTTCGGTGTGCCGTCCTGGATCGGGGTGCTGCTGCCGGTCGCCCTGTGGGTGGTGGCCGTCGGCTCGCTGGTCACGCTGATCCAGCGCGTGGTCACCGTACGGCGTGAAGCGGCCGAGGCGGACGCCGCGGCGGCGTCCGAAGGGGGTGCGGCCTGATGGGCGCGGCACAGGACAAGCTGGTCGACGGGCTGTACGGGCTCGGCTGGGCCGGGGTCAAGAAGCTGCCCGAGCCGGCCGCGGTGGCCCTCGGGCGGCGGATCGCGGACTTCGCGTGGAAGCGGCGCGGCAAGAGCGTGCTGCGGCTGGAGTCGAATCTGGCCCGGGTGGTGCCCGACGCGGACGCGGAGCGGCTGCGCGAGCTGTCGAAGGCCGGGATGCGCTCGTACATGCGGTACTGGATGGAGTCCTTCCGGCTGCCGACCATGGCCACGGACCGCTTCGGCACGGACGTGGAGTTCAAGGACGAGCACATCCTGCGCGAGGCCCTGGCCTCCGGGCGCGGGGTGGTCGTGGCCCTGCCGCACCTGGCCAACTGGGACCTCGCCGGGGCCTGGGCCATCGGCCACCTCGGGGTGCCGTTCACCACGGTCGCCGAGCGCCTGAAGCCCGAGAGCCTGTACGACCGCTTCGTCGCCTACCGCGAGAGCCTGGGCATGGAGGTCCTGCCGCACAGCGGCGGCGCCGCCTTCGGGATCCTCGCCCGGCGGCTGCGCTCCGGCGGGCTGGTCTGCCTGGTCGCGGACCGGGACCTGTCGGCCTCGGGCGTGGAGGTGGACTTCTTCGGCTCCACCGCGCGCATGCCCGCCGGCCCGGCCCTGCTCGCGCAGCAGACCGGTGCGGTGCTGCTGCCCGCCACCCTGTCCTACGGGGAGTCGCCGCGGATGTACGGCCGGATCCACCCCGAGGTGGAGGTGCCGAAGAGCGGGACCCGGGCCGAGAAGACCACGGTCATGACCCAGGCGGTCGCGGACGCCTTCGCGTGGGGCATCGCCGAGCACCCGGAGGACTGGCACATGCTCCAGCGGCTCTGGCTGGACGACCTGGAGGACCTGGACGGCCTGGAGGAGCGCACTCCGTGAAGATCGGGATCGTGTGCCCGTACTCCTGGGACGTGCCGGGCGGCGTCCAGTTCCACATCCGCGACCTCGCGGAGCACCTGACCGGCCTCGGCCACGAAGTCTCGGTGCTGGCCCCGGCCGACGACGAGACCCCGCTGCCGCCGTACGTGGTCTCCGCGGGCCGGGCCGTGCCCGTCCCGTACAACGGCTCCGTGGCCCGGCTGAACTTCGGCTTCCTGTCGGCGGCCCGGGTCCGGCGCTGGCTGCACGAGGGCACCTTCGACGTGATCCACATCCATGAGCCGGCCTCGCCCTCGCTGGGACTGCTGTCCTGCTGGGCGGCCCAGGGGCCGATCGTGGCCACCTTCCACACCTCGAACCCGCGCTCCCGGGCGATGATCGCCGCGTACCCGATCCTCCAGCCGGCGCTGGAGAAGATCAGCGCGCGCATCGCGGTGAGCGAGTACGCGCGGCGCACGCTGGTGGAGCACCTGGGCGGGGACGCCGTGGTGATCCCGAACGGCGTGGACGTGGACTTCTTCGCCAAGGCGGAGGCCAATCCGGAGTGGTCCGGGCAGACCCTGGGCTTCATCGGCCGCATCGACGAGCCGCGCAAGGGCCTGCCGGTGCTGATGGCCGCCTTCCCGAAGATCGTGGAGGCGTGCCCGGACGTACGGCTGCTGGTGGCGGGCCGCGGGGACGAGGAGGAGGCCGTGGCCTCCCTCCCGGCCGAGCTGCGCGCGCGGGTGGAATTCCTCGGCATGGTCTCGGACGAGGACAAGGCGCGGCTGCTGCGCAGCGTGGACGTGTACGTGGCCCCCAACACCGGCGGCGAGAGCTTCGGCATCATCCTGGTGGAGGCCCTGTCGGCGGGGGCGGCGGTGCTCGCCTCCGACCTGGACGCGTTCGCGCAGGTGCTGGACCAGGGCGGGGCGGGGGACCTCTTCGCCAACGAGAACGCGGACGCGCTGGCGGCGGGGGCCATCACCCTGCTCCGGGACCCGGAGCGCCGCGCCGCACTGAGCGAGCGGGGCTCGGCCCACGTACGGCGCTTCGACTGGTCGACGGTGGGCGCGGACATCCTGGCGGTCTACGAGACGGTGACGGACGGCGCGGCGGCGGTCGCCACCGACGAACGCGTCCCCCTCCGCACCCGCCTGGGCTTCTCGAAGGACCCGTCCCCGTCCTGACGCCGTCCCCGTCCTGACGTGCCCGGGGCGTCCCGTCAGCGGGCGCCGGCGGGCCGCTCCGGCCGCCCGCCGGGGCCGACGGCCACCTCGTGGACCTGGCCCCCGGCCGTGGTCATCCGCAGCCGGTCGCCCGCCGCCCACACGGCTTCGGCGAGCCCGCTCTCCTGCGCGTCGCCGTTGAAGCAGCGCGCCAGCCAGCTGCGCTCCAGGAGCGGGCTCCCGTCGTGGACGTAGACGCACCGGACCGGGTCGGGGTAGCCCGGCCGCGTCACCACGACGAGCCGGCGGTCCGCCCGGCCGGGGGCGGCCGTCTCCGCGTCCACCCGGGGCTCCGGGCGGTCGGCCGCCGCCGAGAGGAAGCCGGCGAGCAGCATCGCCGGGACGCCGAAGACGAGTACCAGGCCGGCCAGGGGTACCCGCAGCGGGGATTTCGGCGGCCCCAGCAGGACGGCCCCGGTCAACGCGGCCAGGGCCAGCCAGGCCAGCGGGAGGAGGTGCCCGTCCAGCCGGCGCAGCAGGACCAGCCCGCCGTCCTCGCCCGCCTCCACGGCGGCCACGACGGTGCAGCCGAGTGCGACGGCTGCCGTCAGCAGCAGGCAGGCCGACGGTCTGTGGAAGCGAGTGCGGTCCATGGTCCCCCCGAGCGATGTGGATCACGCAGCCTAAGCGGGCGGGCGGGCCCGGGGCCAGGCCCGATGCCGGCCCGGCACCCCCGGAGCGGTAGGGTCGCGCAGCGTGATCGAAACCCTTGTGTGGATTGCCCTGGCGCTCGCCGTCATCGGGGTGTACCTCAGCTGGACCGCCGGCCGGCTGGACCGGCTGCACTCGCGGATGGACGCCGCCCGCGCCGCGCTCGACGCGCAGCTCGTCCGGCGGGCCTCCGTGGTCGTCGAGGTGGCCACCTCGGGCGCGCTGGACCCCGCCTCCTCGCTGGTGCTGTACGAGGCCGCGCACGCGGCACGGCAGGCCGAGGAGGACCATCGCGAGGTCGCCGAGAGCGAGCTGAGCCAGGCGCTGCGGGCCGTCTTCGCGGACGCCGACCAGGTGGAGGTGCTCAAGGCGGCCCCCGGCGGGGCGCAGGCCACCGCGGAGCTGGCCGAGGCGGTGCGCCGGGTGCCGATGGCCCGCCGCTTCCACAACGACGCCGTACGGGCCGCCCGCGCCCTGCGCCGGCACCGCAAGGTCCGCTGGTTCCGGCTCGCCGGCCACGCGCCGTTCCCGCTGGCCTTCGAGATGGACGACGAGCCCCCGGCGGACCTGGCCGAGCGGCCCGCGTAGGCCGTGTCCCACGGCGCCGGAGCGGGGTCATAGGGCCGCCGGGGACAAAAGAAGGGGCCACGGGCTCCACATTGGCCCTTGTAGTGGACTGGTCGGTCGGGGTTTCCTCGGCCCAGTAGTACCCGTCTTCCCTTCGAGTGAGGTCATCCGTGAGCACGCTTCCCACCTCCCCCCAGTCCGCCGAGTCGGCGATCGGCACCTCCCGCGTCAAGCGCGGTATGGCCGAGCAGCTCAAGGGCGGCGTGATCATGGACGTGGTCAACGCCGAGCAGGCGAAGATCGCCGAGGACGCCGGCGCGGTGGCCGTCATGGCCCTGGAGCGGGTTCCCGCCGACATCCGCAAGGACGGCGGCGTCGCGCGCATGTCCGACCCCAACATGATCGAAGAGATCATCGAGGCCGTGTCCATCCCCGTGATGGCCAAGTCCCGCATCGGCCACTTCGTCGAGGCCCAGGTGCTCCAGTCCCTCGGCGTCGACTACATCGACGAGTCCGAGGTCCTGACCCCGGCCGACGAGGTCAACCACTCCGACAAGTGGGCCTTCACCACCCCCTTCGTCTGCGGTGCCACCAACCTGGGCGAGGCCCTGCGCCGCATCGCCGAGGGCGCGGCCATGATCCGCTCCAAGGGCGAGGCCGGCACCGGCAACGTCGTCGAGGCCGTCCGCCACCTGCGCCAGATCAAGAACGAGATCGCCAAGCTGCGCGGCTTCGACAACAACGAGCTGTACGCCGCCGCCAAGGAGCTGCGCGCCCCGTACGAGCTCGTCAAGGAGGTCGCCGAGCTCGGCAAGCTCCCCGTGGTGCTGTTCTCCGCCGGTGGCGTCGCCACCCCGGCCGACGCCGCGCTGATGCGCCAGCTCGGCGCCGAGGGCGTCTTCGTCGGCTCCGGCATCTTCAAGTCGGGCGACCCGGCCAAGCGCGCCGCCGCCATCGTGAAGGCCACCACCTTCTTCGACGACCCGAAGATCATCGCGGACGCCTCCCGCAACCTGGGCGAGGCCATGGTCGGCATCAACTGCGACACCCTGCCCGAGGCCGAGCGCTACGCCAACCGCGGCTGGTAGTCACCACCATGACGAACACCCCCGTGATCGGTGTCCTGGCCCTCCAGGGCGACGTACGGGAGCACCTGATCGCCCTGGCCGCGGCGGACGCCGTGGCCAGGCCGGTCCGGCGCCCCGAGGAGCTCGCCGAGGTCGACGCCCTGGTGATCCCCGGCGGCGAGTCCACCACCATGTCGAAGCTCGCCGTGCTCTTCGGCATGCTGGAGCCGCTGCGCGAGCGCGTGGCCGCCGGCATGCCCGTGTACGGCACCTGCGCCGGCATGATCATGCTGGCGGACAAGCTGCTCGACGGCCGTGAGGACCAGGAGACCCTGGGCGGCATCGACATGATCGTGCGCCGCAACGCCTTCGGCCGCCAGAACGAGTCCTTCGAGGCGAAGATCGACTTCGCGGGCATCGAGGGCGGCCCCGTCGAGGGCGTCTTCATCCGCGCCCCGTGGGTCGAGTCCACCGGCGCCTCCGCCGAGGTCCTCGCCACCTACGAGGGCCACACCGTGGCCGTGCGCCAGGGCAACGTCCTGGCGACCTCGTTCCACCCCGAACTGACCGGCGACGATCGCGTCCACGCGTACTTCGTCGACATGGTGCGCGCGGGGCTGTGACCGGGTCCCGGTAGGATCGAGGACGAACACTGTTGGTGACGCGAAGGAGACAGGCGGATGTCCGGCCACTCTAAATGGGCTACGACGAAGCACAAGAAGGCCGTGATCGATGCCAAGCGCGGCAAGCTCTTCGCGAAGCTGATCAAGAACATCGAGGTCGCGGCCCGTATGGGCGGTGCCGACATCGAGGGCAACCCGACCCTCTTCGACGCCGTGCAGAAGGCCAAGAAGCAGTCGGTCCCGAACAAGAACATCGACTCCGCGGTCAAGCGCGGCGGCGGCCTGGAGGCCGGCGGCGCCGACTACGAGACGATCATGTACGAGGGCTACGGTCCGAACGGTGTCGCGGTGCTCATCGAGTGCCTGACCGACAACCGCAACCGCGCCGCCTCCGACGTCCGCGTCGCCATGACCCGCAACGGCGGCTCCATGGCCGACCCGGGCTCGGTCTCGTACCTGTTCAACCGCAAGGGCGTCATCATCCTGCCCAAGGCGGAGCTGAGCGAGGACGACGTGCTCGGCGCGGTCCTGGAGGCCGGCGCCGAAGAGGTCAACGACAACGGCGACACCTTCGAGATCATCAGCGAGGCCACCGACCTGGTCGCGGTCCGCACCGCGCTCCAGGAAGCCGGCATCGACTACGACTCGGCCGACTCCAGCTTCGTCCCGACCATGCAGGTCGAGCTGGACGAGGACGGCGCCCGCAAGATCTTCAAGCTGATCGACGCGCTGGAGGACAGCGACGACGTGCAGAACGTCTTCGCCAACTTCGACGTCTCCGACGAGGTCATGGAGAAGGTCGACGCCTGACCCGCTCCACACGCCACCGGGCCGACGGATCTCCGTCGGCCCGGTGGCGTTTTCGTAGGCCCATGCGCACGCGGACACCCCGCCGCGCCCCCGTGACCGGCCCGTTGTCACACCCAGCCGGTAATCTGCACGCCTGGCGGAAGAGGAGGGGCGTGTGCGCGTACTGGGCGTGGACCCGGGGCTGACCCGGTGCGGAGTCGGCGTCGTCGAAGGTGTCGCGGGCCGGCCCCTGACCATGCTCGGGGTGGGGGTCGTGCGGACGCCGCCCGAGGCCGATCTCGGCCACCGGCTGGTCGCCGTCGAGCAGGGCATCGAGGAATGGCTCGATACGCACCGGCCCGAAGTGGTCGCCGTGGAGCGGGTGTTCAGCCAGCACAACGTCAGCACCGTGATGGGCACCGCCCAGGCGAGCGCCGTCGCGATGCTGTGCGCCGCACGCCGCGGGATACCGGTCGCCCTGCACACCCCCAGCGAGGTCAAGGCCGCCGTCACCGGCAGCGGACGCGCCGACAAGGCGCAGGTCGGCGCGATGGTCACCCGGCTGCTCCGGCTGGCCGCCCCGCCGAAACCGGCCGACGCCGCCGACGCCCTCGCCCTCGCCATCTGCCACATCTGGCGGGCCCCCGCCCAGAACCGCCTCCAGCAGGCCGTCGCCCAGCACGCCCCGAAAGGCCGTACCCGATGATCGCCTTCGTCAGCGGCGAGGTCGCCGCGCTCTCGCCCACCCTTGCCGTGATCGAGGTCGGGGGAGTGGGCATGGCCGTGCAGTGCACGCCGAACACCATCGCCGGACTGCGGCTGGGGGAGCGGGCCCGGCTGGCGACCTCCCTGGTCGTACGGGAGGACTCGCTCACCCTGTACGGATTCGCCGACGACGACGAGCGCCAGGTCTTCGAGCTGCTCCAGACCGCCAGCGGCGTCGGCCCCCGGGTGGCGCAGGCAATGCTCGGCGTGCACAGCCCCGACGCCCTGCGGGTGGCCTTCGCCTCCGGCGACGCCAAGGCACTGACCGCCGTGCCCGGTATCGGCCCCAAGGGCGCCCAGAAGCTGCTGCTGGAGCTCAAGGGCAAGCTGGGCGCCCCGCTGGGCAGCAGCGGCCTGGTGGGCGCCCAGCGGGCCGTGGCCTCCGCCCCGGCCCCCTGGACCGAGCAGCTGGCCGCCGCCCTCATCGGCCTCGGCTACGCCTCCCGCGAGGCGGAGGAGGCCGTCGCCGCCGTCACCCCGCAGGCGGAGGAGGCCATCGCCGCCGGTGGCGCGGCCCCCGTACCCCAGCTGCTGCGCGCCGCGCTCCAGACGCTCAACCGCGCCCGCTAGGGCTTACGGGCGCCGTCCGGCCCCGGCAGACGACCGTACGAACCGAGAAGGCAGACTGACACCGTGAACCGGTACGACGACGACACCACCCCCGAGGACGAGGCCCGTATCGTCGCCCCGGCCGCCGACGGGGAGGACACCGCCGTCGAGGCGGCGCTGCGCCCCAAGGACCTCGGGGAGTTCGTCGGCCAGGAGAAGGTCCGCCAGCAGCTGGACCTGGTCCTCAAGGCCGCCAAGCAGCGCGGGGCCACCGCCGACCACGTCCTGCTCTCCGGCGCGCCCGGCCTCGGCAAGACCACCCTGTCGATGATCATCGCGGCGGAGATGGGGGCGCCGATCCGGATCACCTCCGGCCCCGCCATCCAGCACGCCGGCGACCTCGCCGCGATCCTCTCCTCCCTCCAGGAGGGCGAGGTCCTCTTCCTCGACGAGATCCACCGCATGTCCCGGCCCGCCGAGGAGATGCTGTACATGGCCATGGAGGACTTCCGCGTCGACGTCATCGTCGGCAAGGGGCCCGGCGCCACCGCGATCCCGCTGGAGCTGCCGCCCTTCACCCTCGTCGGCGCCACCACCCGGGCCGGGCTGCTGCCCCCGCCGCTGCGCGACCGCTTCGGCTTCACCGGCCACATGGAGTTCTACGCCCCCGAGGAGCTGGAGCGGGTCCTGCACCGCTCCGCCCGCCTGCTCGACGTGGAGATCGACACCGCCGGCGCCGCCGAGATCGCCGGACGCTCCCGCGGCACCCCGCGCATCGCCAACCGCCTGCTGCGCCGCGTCCGCGACTACGCCCAGGTGAGGGCCGATGGGGTGATCGACCGGGAGGTGGCCGCCACCGCCCTCCAGGTGTACGAGGTGGACGCGCGCGGGCTCGACCGGCTCGACCGCGCCGTGCTGGAAGCCCTGCTCAAGCTGTTCGGCGGCGGCCCCGTGGGGCTGTCCACCCTGGCCGTGGCGGTCGGCGAGGAGCGGGAGACCGTCGAGGAGGTGGCCGAGCCCTTCCTCGTCCGCGAGGGCCTGCTCGCGCGGACCCCGCGGGGCCGCGTGGCGACCCCCGCCGCATGGGCCCACCTGGGACTTGTCCCGCCGCAGCACGGTGGGAACGGATCAAGTGGACAACAGGGCCTCTTCGGGGCCTGACGGCGCGGAGGTTCGCCCGGCCGGGAACGCCGGTGCCATGCTGGGCGTTGTTCCATCGGTGCGGACTCGCCTAGACTCCGCCGATGCCGACCCTTCGGGTCGGTGTGCCCACCCCCGTAGAAAAGGCCGCCGTCCGCGCGCGGTCGTGCGAAGGATTTCCGTCCCGTGAATCTCGTGACATTCCTCCCGTTCATCGTGCTCATCGGGGCGATGTTCCTGATGACCCGCTCCGCGAAGAAGAAGCAGCAGCAGGCCGCGCAGATGCGCGACCACATGACGCCCGGCACCGGGGTCCGCACCATCGGCGGCATGTACGCCACGGTGAAGGAGATCGGTGACGACACCGTCACCCTCGAGGTGGCCCCCGGCGTCCACGCGGTCTTCGCGAAGAACGCCATCGGTGCGGTCCTGGAGGACGCGGAGTACAACCGCATCGTCCACGGCATGGGTGACGACGTGACGACCGACACCCCCGTCGTCCCGGACGACGCCTCCTCCCTCACCGAGGCCCCCAAGGCGGACCTCACCAAGGACGAGGACGCCGCCCCCAAGCTCGACCTCGGCAAGAAGGACGAGCCGAAGGGCGACGAGGAGCCCAAGGACGGCAAGAGCGACGGCGAGGCCGGCGCGAAGTAGCGCGCGGCCGGGGACCGTGCGAGCGCCCGACCGGCGTCCGGCGCGGTCCCCGTCAGTGACACTTCTGCGGGGGGCAGGGGTCCCCACCACACATTTCGTGGCCGTCCGCGCGCTGACCCGGCGCGGGACGGTTGGACAGGGAGAAACGACAAGGTGGCAGCACCGAAGAAGGGCCGGCGGCCCACGGGGGCTCAGGGGAGGCCGGGGCGCGCCCTGGCGATCATCCTGATCGCGATGGTGGCGCTCACCGCGGGGATGTTCCTCTCCAAGCAGACGACTCCCCGGCTGGGCATCGACCTCGCGGGCGGCACGAGCATCACGCTCAAGGCCAAGAGCGAGCCGGGCAAAGAGAACGCGGTCAACGAGACCAACATGAACACGGCGGTCGGCATCATCGAGCGCCGTGTCAACGGGCTCGGCGTGTCCGAGGCCGAGGTCCAGACGCAGGGACGCGACCACATCATCGTCAACATCCCCAAGGGGATGAACGAGAAGCAGGCGCGCGAGCAGGTCGGCACCACCGCCCAGCTCTACTTCCGTCCCGTCATCGCGTTCGCGGACGGCGCCCCCGCCGCCCCCGAGGGCAGCCAGAGCCCGAGCCCCTCCGCGAGCGGTTCCGGTGCTCCCAAGGCCCAGGACGGGAACAAGACCAGCCCGTCCGCCACCCCGTCGTCCAGCGCCACTTCCCAGGGCCGCGCGCTCAGCGAGGGCCTCAAGGCCCCGAACGCGCCCACTCCCTCGCCCTCGGCGAGCGAGTCGAAGAAGGCAGACGACAAGGCGGCCCCCTCGCCCTCCGCGAGCGCCCCCGCCCCCGACCCGGCCGCCGCCGACCTCCAGGCGAAGTTCGCCGCGCTCGACTGCACGAACGAGGCCCAGCGGGCCAACATCGGCAAGGGCGTCAAGCCCACCGACCCGACCCTGGCCTGCGGCCAGCGCGGCGAGCAGTGGGGCAAGTGGATCCTCGGACCGGCAGCGGTCGAGGGCAAGGACGTGAAGACCGCCAAGGGCGAGATCGACCCGCAGTCGGGTCAGTGGATCGTCACGATGAACTTCAACGACCACGGCGCCGACGCCTTCGCGAAGGTCACCGGCGAGCTGGCGGCCAAGCAGATGCCGCAGAACCAGTTCGCGATCGTCCTCGACGGCGACGTCATCTCCGACCCGTCCGTCAGCACCGCGATCACCGGCGGCAACGCCCAGATCTCCGGCGGCTTCACCCAGCAGTCCGCGCAGGACCTCGGCAACATGCTGTCCTACGGCGCGCTGCCGCTGTCCTTCCAGGAGGACAGCGTCACCACCGTCACCGCCGCCCTCGGCGGCGAGCAGCTGCGGGCCGGCCTGATCGCCGGTGCGATCGGCCTCCTCCTGGTGGTCGTCTACCTGCTGGTCTACTACCGCGGCCTGGCCTTCATCGCGATCATCAGCCTCCTGGTCTCCGCGATCCTCACCTACACGATCATGGCGCTGCTCGGCAAGGGCATCGGCTTCGCGCTGAACCTGCCCGCCGTCTGCGGTGCGATCGTCGCCATCGGTATCACCGCGGACTCGTTCATCGTCTACTTCGAACGCATCCGCGACGAGATCCGCGAGGGCCGCACCCTGCGCCCGGCCGTCGAGCGCGCCTGGCCGCGTGCCCGCCGTACGATCCTGGTCTCCGACTTCGTGTCCTTCCTCGCCGCCGCGGTGCTGTTCATCGTCACCGTCGGCAAGGTGCAGGGCTTCGCCTTCACCCTGGGTCTGACCACCCTCCTCGACGTGGTCGTGGTCTTCCTGTTCACGAAGCCGGTCATGACGCTCCTGGCGCGGACGAAGTTCTTCTCCAGCGGTCACCCGTGGTCCGGGCTGGACCCGAAGCGGCTGGGCGCCAAGCCCCCGCTGCGCAGCTCCCGCCGCACCGCCGCACCCGCCCCCGTCGAAGCAAAGGAGGCGTGAGAGATGTCGAAGCTGGGAGATCTCGGCGCCAAGCTGTACCGCGGTGAGGTCGGCTACGACTTCGTCGGCAAGCGCTTTCTCTGGTACGGCGTTTCCATCCTGATCACCATCACGGCGATCGTCGCCCTGGCCGTCCAGGGCCTCAACATGGGCATCGAGTTCAAGGGCGGAGCCGTCTTCACCACCCCGAAGACGGCCGTCTCGGTCGCCAAGGTGACGGAGGCCGCGGAGGAGGCGTCCGGCCACGACGCGATCGTCCAGGAGCTCGGCACCGGCGGTATGCGCATCCAGATCTCCGGTCTGGACACCGACGCCGCGGCCGACGTGAAGAAGCAGCTGGCCGGCGACCTCAAGGTCACCGAGGCCGACATCAACGCCGACCTGGTCGGCCCCAGCTGGGGCGAGCAGATCGCGAACAAGGCATGGACCGGCCTCGGCGTCTTCATGGTCCTCGTGGTGATCTACCTCGCCATCGCCTTCGAATGGCGGATGGCGGTCGCCGCGCTGATCGCCCTGATCCACGACCTCACCATCACCGTCGGCGTGTACGCGCTGGTCGGCTTCGAGGTCACGCCGGGCACCGTGATCGGTCTGCTGACCATCCTCGGTTACTCCCTCTACGACACCGTCGTCGTCTTCGACGGTCTCAAGGAGGGCTCGAAGGACATCACCAAGCAGACCCGCTACACGTTCAGCGAGATCGCCAACCGCAGCATCAACGGCACCCTGGTCCGCTCGATCAACACCACGGTCGTCGCGCTGCTCCCGGTCGGGGCCCTGCTGTTCATCGGCGGCGGCTTCCTGGGCGCCGGCATGCTGAACGACATCTCCCTGTCGCTGTTCGTCGGCCTCGCGGCCGGTGCGTACTCCTCGATCTTCATCGCGACCCCGCTGGTCGTGGACCTCAAGGAGCGCGAGCCGGCGATGAAGGCGCTCAAGAAGCGGGTGCTCGCGAAGCGGGCGGCCGCGGCGGCCAAGGGGGAGTCCCCCGAGGACGCGGCCGGCGCCGAGGACGAGCCGCAGGTGGTCTCGCAGGGCCGTACGGGGCGTCGGCGTTGACCGGGCAGCTGTCCGGCTACGTGCGGGAGCTGCTGGTCAGCCGGATCAAGGACGTCGCGGACTATCCGAAGCCGGGGGTGATGTTCAAGGACATCACGCCGCTGCTGGCGGACCCCGAGGCGTTCGGGGCCCTGACGGGCGCGCTGGTGGAGCTGGCCGGGCGGTACGGGGCGACGAAGATCGTCGGGCTGGAGGCGCGGGGGTTCATCCTCGCGGCTCCGGTGGCCGTGCAGGCCGGGATCGGCTTCGTGCCGGTGCGCAAGGCCGGCAAGCTGCCGGGGGCGACGCTGGCGCAGTCGTACGAGCTGGAGTACGGCACGGCGGAGATCGAGGTCCACGCGGAGGATCTGGCGGCGGGTGACCGGGTGATGGTCATCGACGACGTGCTGGCCACCGGGGGGACGGCGGAGGCGTCGCTGTCCCTGATCCGGCGGGCCGGGGCGGAAGTGGCCGGGGTGGCCGTGCTGATGGAACTGTCGTTCCTGCCGGGGCGGGCGAAGCTCGCGCCGGCCCTGGGCGATGCTCCGCTGGACGCGCTGATCGTGGTCTGAACCTTCGCTTGCCGAGCGGCGGGTATCCGGGTCCCTCCCGGGTGCCCGCCGTTTGCGTGTGCGGCGCCGCTGCCGGGGGCGCCGCCCCCGGACCCCCGCGCCTCAAACGCCGGCGAGGCTGAAAGGAGCGCCTCAAACGTCGGCGGGGCTGGATTTGGTGCGGCGGCGATGGGTTTGGCGCAGCGGTACCGGAATGGGGCGTGGCCGAAAATCAGCCTCGCCGGCGATTGAGGCGCGGGGTTCGGGGCGGAGCCCCGAGGGGGGTGCCCGCGGAACGAGGGGGGCCAACCCTCGCTACCATGGGTTGTCCGGACCGGACACGGGCACCGGATTCCCAGGAGCGCTCTTGCCAGACGAGGTCCAGCCAATCTCCGCCGCGCAGCCCGACCCCCAGGCCGAGCCGGCCCCGGCGGCCCCCGCCACGCCCCCCGTGGCACCGGCGGCCCCACCGGTGCCACCGGTCAAGCCCGCGCCGGGGAAGTCCGCCGGGTCCTCTAACCGGGTACGCGCCCGCCTCGCCCGGCTCGGCGTCCAGCGCTCCAACCCGTACAACCCGGTACTGGAACCGCTGCTCCGCATAGTCCGCAGCAACGACCCGAAGATCGAGACCTCGACGCTGCGCCAGCTGGAGCAGGCGTACCAGGTGGCCGAGCGCTGGCACCGCGGCCAGAAGCGCAAGAGCGGCGATCCGTACATCACCCACCCGCTCGCGGTGACCACCATCCTCGCCGAGCTCGGCATGGACCCCGCCACCCTCATGGCCGGTCTGCTGCACGACACGGTCGAGGACACCGAGTACGGCCTGGAGGACCTGCGCCGCGACTTCGGCGACGCCGTGGCCCTGCTCGTCGACGGCGTCACCAAGCTCGACCGGGTGAAGTTCGGCGAGGCGGCCCAGGCCGAGACCGTCCGCAAGATGGTCGTGGCCATGGCCAAGGACCCCCGCGTCCTCGTCATCAAGCTCGCGGACCGCCTGCACAACATGCGCACCATGCGCTACCTCAAGCGGGAGAAGCAGGAGAAGAAGGCCCGCGAGACGCTGGAGATCTACGCCCCGCTCGCCCACCGGCTGGGCATGAACACGATCAAGTGGGAGCTGGAGGACCTGTCGTTCGCGATCCTCTACCCCAAGATGTACGACGAGATCGTGAGGCTCGTCGCCGAGCGGGCGCCCAAGCGCGACGAGTACCTGGCCGTCGTCACCGACGAGGTGCAGACCGACCTGCGGGCCGCCCGGATCAAGGCCACCGTCACCGGCCGACCCAAGCACTACTACAGCGTCTACCAGAAGATGATCGTCCGCGGCCGTGACTTCGCGGAGATCTACGACCTGGTGGGCATCCGTGTCCTCGTCGACACCGTCCGGGACTGCTACGCGGCCCTGGGCACCGTCCACGCGCGGTGGAACCCGGTCCCCGGCCGGTTCAAGGACTACATCGCGATGCCCAAGTTCAACATGTACCAGTCGCTCCACACGACGGTCATCGGGCCCAGCGGCAAGCCGGTCGAGCTCCAGATCCGCACCTTCGACATGCACCGCCGCGCCGAGTACGGCATCGCCGCGCACTGGAAGTACAAGCAGCAGACCGTCGCCGGCACCTCCAAGGTCCGCACCGACGTCCCGCAGGCCGCCAAGGGCAGCGCCGGCCAGGACACGGTCAACGACATGGCCTGGCTGCGCCAGCTGCTGGACTGGCAGAAGGAGACCGAGGACCCGGGCGAGTTCCTGGACTCGCTGCGCTTCGACCTCTCCCGCAACGAGGTCTTCGTCTTCACCCCCAAGGGCGATGTCATCGCCCTGCCCGCCGGCGCCACCCCGGTGGACTTCGCGTACGCCGTCCACACCGAGGTCGGCCACCGGACCATAGGGGCCCGCGTCAACGGCCGCCTGGTCCCGCTGGAGTCCACCCTCGACAACGGCGACCTGGTGGAGGTCTTCACCTCCAAGGCCGAGGGGGCCGGGCCCTCCCGCGACTGGCTGGGCTTCGTCAAGTCCCCGCGGGCCCGCAACAAGATCCGCGGCTGGTTCTCCAAGGAGCGCCGGGACGAGGCCATCGAGCACGGCAAGGACGCCATCGCGCGGGCCATGCGCAAGCAGAACCTGCCGATCCAGCGCATCCTCACCGGGGACTCGCTCGTCACCCTCGCGCACGAGATGCGCTACCCGGACATCTCCTCCCTGTACGCGGCGATCGGCGAGGGCCATGTGGCCGCGCAGGGCGTCGTACAGAAGCTGGTGGCGGCCCTCGGCGGCGAGGAGGCGGCCAACGAGGACATCGAGGAATCGATCCCTCCGGCGCGCGCCCGCAGCAAGCGCCGCAACAACGCCGACCCCGGTGTGGTGGTCAAGGGCGTGGACGACGTCTGGGTGAAGCTGGCCCGCTGCTGCACCCCCGTCCCCGGCGACCCGATCATCGGATTCGTGACGCGGGGCAGCGGAGTATCGGTTCACCGCGCGGACTGCGTCAACGTCGACTCGCTCTCCCAGCAGCCCGAAAGGATGCTGGAGGTCGAGTGGGCGCCCACCCAGTCCTCGGTCTTCCTGGTCGCCATCCAGGTCGAGGCGCTGGACCGCTCCCGCCTGCTGTCGGACGTCACCCGGGTCCTCTCGGACCAGCACGTGAACATCCTCTCGGCGGCCGTCCAGACCTCCCGCGACCGGGTGGCCACCTCCCGCTTCACCTTCGAGATGGGCGACCCCAAGCACCTGGGGCACGTCCTCAAGGCCGTCCGCGGCGTGGAAGGCGTCTACGACGTCTACCGCGTCACCTCGGCCCGCAGGCCGTAACACGCGGGCGGACACGCCACGAGGGCCCCGGTACGGATCTCCGTACCGGGGCCCTCGACGTGGTGGGGGGTCCGGCTAGCCGCCGAACTCCTCCAGGCCCTTGAGCGCCTGGTCCAGCAGGGCCTGGCGGCCCTCCAGCTCCCGGGACAGCTTGTCGGCCTTGGCGTTGTTGCCCGCCGCACGGGCCGCGTCGATCTGCTCACGCAGCTTGTCGACGGCCGCCTGGAGCTGACCCGTCAGACCGGCCGCACGGGCCCGCGCCTCCGGGTTCGTACGGCGCCACTCGCCCTCCTCGGACTCCTGGATGGCCCGCTCCACCGCGTGCATCCGGCCCTCGACCTTCGGCCGGGCGTCGCGCGGCACGTGGCCGATGCCCTCCCAGCGCTCGTTCAGGGAGCGGAACGCCGCGCGGGCGGCCTTGAGGTCCGTGATCGGGACGAGCTTCTCGGCCTCCTCGGCCAGCTCCTCCTTGAGCTTGAGGTTCTCGATCTGCTCGGCGTCGCGCTCGGCGAACACCTCGCTGCGGGCCGCGAAGAACACGTCCTGCGCGCCGCGGAAGCGGTTCCACAGGTCGTCCTCGGCGTCGCGCTGGGCGCGGCCCGCCGCCTTCCAGTCCGCCATCAGCTCGCGGTAGCGGGCGGCCGTCGGACCCCAGTCGGTCGACTTCGACAGCCCCTCGGCCTCCGCGACCAGCCGCTCCTTCACCTTGCGGGCGTCCTCGCGCTGCGCGTCCAGCGAGGCGAAGTGCGCCTTGCGGCGCTTGGAGAAGGCGGAACGGGCGTGCGAGAACCGGTGCCACAGCTCGTCGTCCGACTTGCGGTCCAGGCGCGGCAGGCCCTTCCAGATGTCCACCAGGGCGCGCAGCCGCTCACCGGCGCTGCGCCACTGGTCGCTCTGCGCCAGCTGCTCGGCCTCGGTGACCAGGGCCTCCTTGGACGAGCGGGCCTCGTCCGCCTGCTTGGCCTTCTGGGCCTTGCGCTCCTCGCGCCGGGACTCCACGGTCTCGACCAGCTTGTCCAGCCGTACGCGCAGAGCGTCCAGGTCGCCCACGGCGTGGTGCTCGTCGACCTGCGTGCGCAGGTGGTCGATCGCCGTCTGGGCGTCCTTGGCGGACAGATCAGTGGTCCGCACCCGCTTTTCGAGGAGGCCGATCTCGACCACCAGGCCCTCGTACTTGCGCTCGAAGTAGGCCAGGGCCTCCTCGGGGGTGCCGGCCTGCCAGGAACCGACGACCTGCTCGCCATCGGATGTCCGCACGTACACGGTGCCCGTCTCGTCGACTCGGCCCCACGGGTCGCTGCTCACAGCGCCTCCTCCACCTGATGCCTGCGAGGGGGTCCACCCCCTGGGCATCGTCCACAGTTTCCTGGGGCGGGCAGCGCCCGCCCTGCACAACGCCAACATAGGCGACCGCCGGGCCGGCTGTCCGCATCCCGCACGACGCAATATCGGCGTACGGGCGGCGGGCCGGCCCCGGGGCCGCCGAAAGCAGGTCAGCTCTGGGTGACCGTGCCCTTCTCGATCTTCACCTCGTTCTTCGGCGGCCCGTCCTGGCCCCCGTCGGCCGTACCGGCCTTGGCGATCTCCTCCAGGGCCTTGAGCCCCGCGGCGTCGATCTTGCCGAACGGCGTGTACGTGGGCGTCAGCGGGCTGTCCTTGTAGACCAGGAAGAACTGGCTGCCGCCGGAGCCGGGCTGGCCGGTGTTGGCCATGGCCACCGTGCCGGCCGGGTAGATCACCTGGCCCTGCTCGTTCGGCTTGCCGAGGGAATCCAGGTTCTCGTCCGGGATGGTGTAGCCCGGTCCGCCGCGGCCGGTGCCCTCCGGGTCGCCGCACTGGAGCACGAAGATGCCGCCGGACGTCAGGCGGTGGCACTTGGTGTTGTCGAAGTACCCCTTGTCGGCCAGCGCCTTGAAGGAGTTCACCGTCTGCGGGGTCTTCGCCGCGTCCATCGCGAAGTTGATGTCACCCGCGCTGGTCTTGAGACCGAAGGTGTACTTCGCCTTCTGGTCGATCGCCATGGCCGGCGAGGGGGACTGCTTCGGCTCCGGCGGGGTGGCCGAGGCCGACGGGTCCGCCGCCGTGTCCTTCGGGTCCTTGTCCGAGTCGAAGACGCCGCCCACGATCAGGCCGACCAGCGTCGCCACCACCACGGCCACCGCCGCGCCGATCACGGCCGCCCGCTGGCGGCCCTTCCTCCGGGCCTCGGTGCGGCGCTTCTGCTGGCGCTCGTACTTCTCCCTGGCGAGCTGTCGCCGCCGCTGATCGCTCGTGACCACCGGGTCGTCTCCTTGTACGTGTCAGGTACTGCTGTCCGGGCTGGGATAGGCCGTACCGTATATGGGTTCGCTGTGTAATGAGCGGCGCCGGTAGGCTCTGAGCAGCAGGATTGACGACCTGCGGCCTCCCACCGGACGACGATTGAGGACGAACGTGCTGATTGCCGGGTTCCCCGCAGGCGCCTGGGGCACCAACTGCTACGTGGTCGCCCCCGCCGCCGGCGAGGAGTGCGTCATCATCGACCCGGGCCACCAGGCCACCCAGGGCGTCGAGGAGACGCTGCGGAAGCACCGCCTCAAGCCCGTGGCGGTCGTACTGACCCACGGCCACATCGATCATGTGGCCTCGGTGGTCCCGGTGTGCGGAGCACACGAGGTTCCGGCCTGGATCCACCCCGAGGACCGGTACATGATGAGCGACCCGGAGAAGGCCCTCGGCCGCTCCATCGGGATGCCCCTCATGGGCGAGCTGACCGTGGGCGAGCCGGACGACGTCCGCGAGCTGACCGACGGAGCCGCCCTGAGACTGGCCGGGATGGACTTCTCCGTCGCGCACGCGCCCGGGCATACCAAGGGGTCGGTGACCTTCCGGATGCCCGAGCTGGCCGACATCCCGCCGGTCTTCTTCTCGGGCGACCTGCTCTTCGCCGGCTCCATCGGACGCACCGACCTGCCCGGCGGCTCCCACGCCGAGATGCTCGACTCGCTGGCCCGCGTGTGCCTGCCGCTCGACGACTCGACCGTGGTGCTGTCCGGCCACGGTCCCCAGACCACCATCGGCCGTGAGCGCGCGACCAACCCGTACCTGCGGGAGGTCGCCGCCGGCCCGGCGGCGGGCGGCCACGAGGGCGCGCCCGCCCCACGACGAGGAATGTGACGACACTTTCGTGAGCACCTTCAAGGCCCCCAAGGGCACGTACGACCTGATCCCGCCCCGCTCCGCCACCTTCCTGGCGGTCCGTGAGGCCATCGCCGCGCCCCTGCGCAACTCCGGCTACGGCTATGTGGAGACCCCGGGCTTCGAGAACGTGGAGCTGTTCTCCCGCGGCGTCGGCGAGTCCACGGACATCGTGACCAAGGAGATGTACACCCTCACCACGAAGGGCGGCGACCGGCTCGCCCTGCGCCCCGAGGGCACCGCGTCCGTGCTCCGCGCGGCGCTGGAGGCCAACCTCCACAAGCAGGGCAACCTGCCGGTGAAGCTCTACTACTCCGGCTCGTACTACCGCTACGAGCGCGCCCAGGCGGGCCGCTACCGGCACTTCTCGCAGGTCGGCGCCGAGGCGATCGGCGCCGAGGACCCGGCCCTGGACGCCGAGCTGATCATCCTGGCCGACCAGGCGTACCGCTCGCTCGGCCTGCGGAACTTCCGGATCCTGCTGAACTCCCTCGGCGACAAGGAGTGCCGCCCGGTGTACCGGGAGGCACTGCAGGGCTTCCTGCGCACGCTGGACCTGGACGAGGAGACCGTCCGCCGCGCCGAGATCAACCCGCTGCGCGTGCTCGACGACAAGCGGCCCGAGGTGCAGAAGCAGCTGGTCGGCGCCCCGCTGCTGCGCGACTACCTGTGCGACGCCTGCAAGGCGTACCACGAGGAGGTGCGCGCCCTGGTCTCCGCGGCCGGGGTGGTCTTCGAGGACGACGAGAAGCTGGTCCGCGGCCTGGACTACTACACCCGCACCACCTTCGAGTTCGTGCACGACGGCCTGGGCTCCCAGTCCGCGGTGGGCGGCGGCGGACGCTACGACGGCCTCTCCGAGATGATCGGCGGCCCGGCCCTGCCCTCCGTGGGCTGGGCGCTGGGCGTGGACCGCACCGTCCTGGCCCTGGAGGCCGAGGGTGTGGGACTGGCCATTCCGAGGGCCACCGACGTCTTCGCCGTGGCCCTGGGCGAGGAGGCCCGCCGGGTGCTCTTCGGCACGGTCACCGCTCTGCGCCGGGCCGGGGTCGCCGCCGACTTCTCGTACGGCGGCAAGGGCCTCAAGGGCGCCATGAAGGACGCCAACCGCTCCGGCGCCCGGCTCACCCTGGTCGCGGGCGAGCGGGACCTGGCCGAGGGCGTGGTGCAGCTCAAGGACATGGAGTCGGGGGAGCAGACCCCGGTGGCCGTCGCGGACCTGGTCGAGGCCGTCCGGGCCCGCCTGGCCTGAGACGGGCGGCCCGCGCGAGGCATCCGCCGGGGGCGGGGAGGGAGGCGTACCGGCGCCCCTCCCCGCCCCCCGGCTTTATCTCCGCCGAACGGTGGACGCACAGGCGGGTACGGCACAATGGCCGGTGCTTGATCACCTGGCAGATGTGGAGCGGGCGGCATGACGACACGGGACACGGACGCGGACACCGCCCCGAGGACGACCTTCGGGGCGAGCAGGGCGCTGGCCCTGCTGCTGGTCATCACCGGAGCCGCCGGCCTGCTGGCCGCCTGGGTGATCACCATCGACAAGTTCAAACTGCTGGAGGACCCGAACTTCACCCCCGGGTGCAGCCTCAACCCGGTGGTCTCCTGCGGCAACATCATGAAGAGCGACCAGGCGGCCGTCTTCGGCTTCCCCAACCCGATGCTGGGCCTCGTCGCCTACGGCATGGTGGTCTGCGTCGGCATGAGCGTCCTGGCCGGCGCCCGCTTCCGCCCCTGGTACTGGCTCACCCTCAACGCCGGCATGCTCTTCGGCGTGGTCTTCTGTGCCTGGCTCACCTACCAGTCGCTCTACCACATCAACGCGCTGTGCCTGTGGTGCTGCCTGGCCTGGGTCGCCACCATCCTGATGTTCTGGTACGTCACCTCGCACAACGTCCGCGAGGGCCTGCTGCCGGCGCCGTCCTGGCTGCGCTCCTTCTTCTCGGAGTTCACCTGGGTCCTGCCCGTGCTGCACATCGGGATCATCGGCATGCTGATCCTCACCCGCTGGTGGGACTTCTGGACCTCCTGACGGAGCGACGGCGGGGGACCGGCCTGTCGGTGGGCTCGCTTAGGCTTCCCGTGTGGAACCAGACCTGTTCACCGCCGCCGCCGAAGAGCGCCAGGAGAAGGATCCGGCGAGCTCGCCGCTCGCCGTCCGGATGCGCCCGCGCACCCTGGACGAGGTCGTCGGCCAGCAGCACCTGCTGAAACCCGGCTCGCCGCTGCGGCGGCTGGTCGGGGAGGGGGCCGGGGGCCCCGCCGGTGCCTCCTCGGTGATCCTCTGGGGCCCGCCCGGCATCGGCAAGACCACCCTGGCCTATGTGGTCAGCCAGGCCACGCAGAAGCGCTTCGTGGAGCTGTCCGCGATCACCGCGGGGGTCAAGGAGGTCCGCGCGGTCATCGAGGGCGCGCGGCGCGCCGCCGGCGGGTACGGCAAGGAGACCGTGCTCTTCCTCGACGAGATCCACCGGTTCAGCAAGGCCCAGCAGGACTCCCTGCTGCCCGCCGTGGAGAACCGCTGGGTGACGCTGATCGCGGCCACCACGGAGAACCCGTACTTCTCGATCATCTCCCCGCTGCTGTCCCGCTCGCTGCTGCTCACCCTGGAGCCGCTGACCGACGACGACCTCAGCGCGCTGATGCGGCGCGCACTCACCGAGGAGCGCGGTCTCGGCGGGGCGGTCACCCTCCCGGCGGACGCCGAGGCGCATCTGCTGCGGATCGCCGGCGGCGACGCCCGGCGGGCCCTGACGGCGCTGGAGGCGGGCGCCGGCTCGGCCATCGCCAAGGGGGAGGAGGAGATCACCCTCCTGACGCTGGAGGAGGCCGTCGACCGGGCGGCCGTGCGCTACGACAAGGACGGCGACCAGCACTACGACGTGGCGAGCGCGCTGATCAAGTCCATCCGCGGCTCGGACGTGGACGCGGCCCTGCACTACCTGGCCCGGATGATCGAGGCGGGGGAGGACCCCCGGTTCATCGCGCGCCGCCTGATGATCTCCGCGAGCGAGGACATCGGCCTGGCGGACCCGACGGCCCTGCCGCTCGCGGTGGCCGCGGCCCAGGCGGTGGCGATGATCGGCTTCCCGGAGGCCGCGCTGACCCTCTCGCACGCCACGATCGCCCTCGCCCTGGCCCCGAAGTCGAACACCGCGACGACCGCGATCGGCGCCGCGCTGGCCGACGTACGGGCGGGTCTGGCCGGTACGGTGCCCTCGCACCTGCGGGACGGGCACTACAAGGGCGCGGCCAAGCTGGGGCACGCCGTCGGGTACGTCTACCCGCACGACGTGCCCGGGGCGATCGCCGCGCAGCAGTACGCCCCGGACGAGATCCACGGCAAGCGTTACTACGAGCCCACGCGCTACGGCGCGGAGGCGCGCTACGCGGACGTGGTGGAGAAGGTCCGCGAGCGCCTGCGGGGTACGGAGCGCGGCTAGGCCCTAGCCCGCGGCCGCCGCGAAGAGGGTGCGCATGGCCCGGCGCAGGCCGCAGATGTCGGCCACCGGCTCGGGGAAGTCGAAGCGGGCGTCGAAGGACCCGGCGGTCCCGCCCGAGAAGCGGACGCGCAGGCCCAGCCGGTCCAGGGAGAGCGGGACTGCGCTCATGTCCCGGGTGCCGCGGGAGCCGAGCAGGCCGCACAGCTCACCGATCCGGTCGCCGTGGGCGGTGTGCAGGTGCTGGAGGAGCTCCGCCTCGTGCGGGGAGACCGGGTCCGGCTCGGCGGCGGCCAGCTCGTCCGGGTCCACCTGCTCGGCGCCCCACAGGTCGTCCAGGGAGATCTCGCCGACCTCCAGCCGCAGCATCACCCAGGCGGGGCGGCCGGTGTGCGGGGGGTCGAGGGATTCGCGCATGCCCAGCAGTTCGCCCACCGGCTGCCGTTCCGCGAGGAGGGCGGCGCAGCCCGCGCGGTCGTCGCCGCGGACCGGCGTCAGCCACCCGGCCAGCCAGGCGCGGCCTCGGATACGATGGGGCACGGACACCGGCGCCACATCCGTGATCTCGATCACGGCGGTGAGGTCGTCGTCCTGGGCGTGAGCGGCTGCCCTGGCAGCCGCGGATTCCCCGGAGACAAGGAGAATCACGTCCCCGTCCGGGGTGACGGTCCGCGCGACCGGCATCCCTGTCCCGAACTCCTCGGCAGCCTGACTGTCACGAGCACCGATGAGCGTGAGGGATACTGAGGCGTTGGACTCTACGAGGGTTCGTACGCGTTCGGCTCCGGTGAGCTGCCGAACGCCTTCCCTGGGACGCGGCTGACCTTGCTTATCGTCGGCGCAAGCGGATTCTGTTTCGTTGGAATCCGAACTGCGTTGCGCACTGGGCAGGGGGATCCCATGTGGTCGAGACATTACGTCCTCCTCGCTAAGGTAAGCCTCACCTAACTTACATGGAGGTAGGTTCCACGTGAACCAGAAGCGACCCAAGGTCAAGAAGTCTCGTGCTC
The DNA here is from genome assembly GCF_040644195.1 of Streptomyces sp. NPDC047014. NCBI lineage: Bacteria > Bacillati > Actinomycetota > Actinomycetes > Kitasatosporales > Streptomycetaceae > Streptomyces > Streptomyces sp. NPDC047014. The sequence goes on from NZ_JBEYVX010000006.1 coordinate 110,466, forward strand.
TCGGCATCGCCCTGACGCCGAAGGCCGTCAAGTACTTCGAGGCCCGCCCCTACCCGCCGGGCGAGCACGGCCGTGGCCGCAAGCAGAACTCGGACTACAAGGTCCGTCTGCTCGAGAAGCAGCGTCTGCGCGCTCAGTACGACATCTCCGAGCGCCAGATGGCCCGCGCGTACGACCGCGCCAAGAAGGCCGAGGGCAAGACGGGCGAGGCGCTGGTCGTCGAGCTCGAGCGTCGCCTCGACGCCCTGGTCCTGCGTTCGGGCATCGCCCGCACCATCTACCAGGCCCGCCAGATGGTCGTTCACGGCCACATCGAGGTCAACGGTGGCAAGGTCGACAAGCCGTCGTTCCGTGTCCGCCCGGACGACGTCATCACCGTGCGCGAGCGCAGCCGCGAGAAGGTTCCCTTCCAGGTCGCCCGTGAGGGTGGCTACGCAGGCGAGGGCGAGACCCCGCGCTACCTGCAGGTCAACCTGAAGGCCCTGGCCTTCCGCCTGGACCGCGACCCGAACCGCAAGGAAATCCCGGTCATCTGCGACGAGCAGCTCGTCGTCGAGTACTACGCCCGCTGACGCAGGCGTAGTCCCCGAGACTGGTCAGCCCGCCGTCCCCTCCGGGGGCGGCGGGTTTTCCCGTTCCCGGGCACCCTTCCCGGCCCCCGTCCCCGCGTGCCCCGCCGCCGCGCCCCGCGCTCACTCCCGCGGCTGGTCCGCGGCCGCCGCCCGGCGCGGGGTGCGCGAGCCCCGGCTCCCGCCCCGGAGCACCGGCCGCTGCGCCGGCGCCGCCGCGTCGTCCGGCCCGTACCGGGCCCGCCCGACCAGCGCGTCCCGGCTCAGCCGCCGGCCCTCGGCCGCGTACGCCTCGTAGCCCCGGGCGCCCAGCAGCTCGCCCGCCCGCTCGCGGCACATCAGCCGCGGCGCGTTGAAGTACCCCGAGCCGAACAGCTGGAGCCCCACCCCGTCCCACAGCGGCTCCGCCGCCCCCTGGAGCACCGCCGCCTCCGCCGGATCGCCCTCCGCGACGGTGACCAGCGCGAGCAGTTCCAGCGCCAGCACCAGCCCGACCAGGTCGTGGAAGGTGTGATTGATCTCCACGCACTCGGTGAGCAGCCGCCGCGCCTCCCCGGCGTCGCCCGCGTCCAGGGCCGCGTAGGCGAGGACGTACAGGGCGTACGCCTTCGTCCAGCGCTCCCCGCGCTCCTCGCAGATCTCCCGGACCTCGCCGCACAGCGCCACCGCGCCCGGCAGGTCCCCCAGGAAAGCCAGCGCCATCGCCAGCTCCACCTGGCACATCAGCACATTGCTGTTCAGCTCGCCCGCCGCCCGGTACTGCTCCAGCGCCGCCCCCAGCAGCTCCCGGGCCCGCGCCATGTCGTCCGAGACCAGGGCCAGGCAGCCCAGCCGGTGCACCGCGTACGCCGCCGCCACCGCGTTGCCGCCGCGCGCCGCCCCGTCCCGGCAGGCGTAGAGGGCGCTCATCGAAGCCGTCGCGTCCCCTTGCAGGGCGGCCACGTACCCCAGCACCCAGAGGGCCTTGAGCCGCGAGCTCTCGTACTCCGCCGCCGCCCGGCCGCCGCACTCCAGGGTCCGGTCCAGCCAGTGCCGGCCCTCGGTGAGCCGCCCGCAGCCCGCCCAGTAGAACCACAGGGTGCCCGCCAGGTACTGCCCGAGGTGCGCCTCGTCCGGCTCGTCCAGGCAGCATTCCAGGGCCAGCCGCAGATTCGGCAGCTCCACCTCCACCAGCGCGGCCACCTCGTGCTGGCGCGGGCTGAACCAGTCCAGCTCGCACCAGGTCGCCAGGCCCAGGTACCAGTCCCGGTGGCGCCGGCGCAGCCGCCCCGCGTCACCCAGCGACTCCAGCCAGCCCGCCCCGTACACCCGTACGGTCTCCAGCATGCGGAAGCGGGCCCCGGCGGGCGTGTCCTCCCGTACCAGCAGGGACTGCGCGAGCAGTTCCCCCACCAGGTCGAGCACGCCCTCCACCGGCAGGTCCGGGCCCGCGCACACGTACTCCACCGCGTCCAGGTCGAACTGGCCCGCGAACACCGACAGCCGCGCCCACAGCAGCCGCTCCGCCGGGGTGCACAGCTCATGGCTCCAGCCGATGGCCGTCCGCAGCGCCCGGTGCCGGGGGAGACCGCCGCGCGCACCGCCCGTCAGCAGGGCGAAGCGGTCCTCCAGCCGCTCCAGCACCTGCGCCGGGGTCAGCGTCCGCAGCCGGCCCGCCGCCAGCTCCAGGGCCAGCGGGATCCCCTCCAGCCGGGCGCACAGCTCCAGCAGCTCCTCCCGCCCGGCCGCCGCCACGGCGGCGCCCGCCCCGGCGGCCGTGGCCCGCGCCTCCAGCAGCGCCAGCGCCTCGTCGGGGACGAGCGGGGCCAGCGGCAGTACGGCCTCCCCGGCCACGTCCAGCGGGCGCCGGCCCGCCGCGAGCACCCGCAGGTCGGGGCAGCGCCGCAGCAGCTCCCGTACCAGGGCGGCGGTCTCCTCCACCACCTGCTCGAAGCCGTCCAGCACCAGCAGCAGCCGCCGCCCCGCCAGATACTCGGCCAGTACCTCCCGGGGCGGGCGCCGGGTGTGGTCGGTGAGTCCCAGCGCCTCGGAGACGGTCAGCTCCAGCAGCGCCGGATCCCGTACGGAGTCCAGCTCGGCCAGCCGCACCCCGTCGCAGGAGCGTTCCTGCGGAGTCCTGCGGGCCGCGGCCAGCACCAGCCGGGATTTGCCCACCCCGCCCACGCCGGTCACCGTCACCAGCCGCGAGGACTCCAGCAGCCGCTCCAGCCCGGCCAGTTCGGCACCCCGGCCGACGAGGCCGCTGAGCTCGGAGGGAAGATTGCCCCAGGCGGTGCGTGGAAGGGGACTGTGTCGCATGGGACACGGAGCGTACTGGTCCGGATGCGCTGCGTCCAAGGCGGTCGCGCCCGTCCGGGAATTGGGGTACGGGCGGGGATCTCCGGCGCGATAGGGTCGGAGGAGGAATTCTCCACAGTCCAGATGCAGACAGAGAGCGGTGCTACGTGTCCGGTGTAGAGGTGGCCGGGATCATCGTGGCCGTCTTCTGGGCCATCCTGATCTCCTTCCTCGCCGTGGCTCTGGTGAGGCTGGCGCAGGTGCTCAGGGCGACCACCAAGCTGGTGGCCGAGGTGACCGACCAGGCCGTACCGCTGCTCGCGGACGCCTCCACCACCGTCCGCTCCGCGCGCACCCAGCTCGACCGGGTCGACGCCATCGCGAGCGACGTGCAGGAGGTCACCTCCAACGCCTCCGCGCTCTCCTCCACCGTGGCGACCGCCTTCGGCGGGCCGCTGGTGAAGGTGGCCGCGTTCGGCTACGGCGTCCGCAAGGCACTGGGCAAGGGGGACGCCGCGGACTCCCCCCGGCGCTCCCGCACGGACGGCCGCGGCCGTACCGTGATCGTAGGCCGTACGGTGCCGGGCGCCCGGCGCCGGAAGCAGAAGGGCTGAGACCGCCGATGTTCCGCCGAGCCTTCTGGTTCACCGCCGGCGCGGCCGCCGGTGTGTGGGCCACCACCAAGGTCAACCAGCAGCTCAAGAAGCTGACCCCGGAGAGTCTCGCGGCCCAGGCGGCCGACAAGGCCCTGGAGGCGGGGCACCGCCTCAAGGACTTCGCGCTCGACGTCAAGGCGGGAATGACCCAGCGCGAGGACGAGCTGAACGATGCACTGGGGCTCCACCAGGACCCCGACCGGCCCGACAACGTCACCGCCCTGCCCGGGCCGCGGCGGCTGCGGGCCATCGAGAACGACCAGACCACGCACCGCCCCACGCTTTCGTACAACCGGAATGAGGACCACTGATGGAGTCGGCTGAAATTCGTCGCCGCTGGCTGAGCTTCTTCGAGGAGCGCGGTCACGCCGTTGTCCCTTCGGCGTCGCTCATCGCGGACGACCCGACTCTGCTGCTGGTGCCCGCGGGCATGGTGCCGTTCAAGCCCTACTTCCTGGGTGAGACCAAGCCGCCGGCCCCGACGCTCACCAGCGTCCAGAAGTGCGTCCGTACGCCGGACATCGAAGAGGTGGGCAAGACCACCCGCCACGGCACGTTCTTCCAGATGTGCGGCAACTTCTCCTTCGGGGACTACTTCAAGGAAGGCGCCATCAAGTACGCCTGGGAGCTGCTCACCAGCTCCGTGGCGGACGGCGGCTACGGCCTGGAGCCCGAGAAGCTCTGGATCACCGTCTACCTCGACGACGACGAGGCCGAGCAGATCTGGCGCGACAAGATCGGCGTCCCCGCCGAGCGCATCCAGCGCCTGGGCAAGAAGGACAACTTCTGGTCCATGGGCGTCCCGGGCCCCTGCGGCCCCTGCTCCGAGATCAACTACGACCGCGGTCCGGAGTTCGGCGTCGAGGGCGGCCCCGCCGTCAACGACGAGCGCTACGTGGAGATCTGGAACCTGGTCTTCATGCAGTACGAGCGCGGCGCCGGCGACGGGAAGGAGGACTTCCCGATCCTCGGTGACCTGCCGTCGAAGAACATCGACACCGGTCTCGGCCTCGAACGCCTCGCCATGATCCTGCAGGGCGTGCAGAACATGTACGAGACCGACACCCTGCGCGTGGTCATGGACAAGGCCACCGAGCTGACCGGCGTGCGCTACGGCGCCGCCCAGAACACGGACGTCTCGCTGCGCGTGGTCGCCGACCACATCCGCACCTCGACCATGCTCATCGGTGACGGCGTCACCCCCGGCAACGAGGGCCGCGGCTATGTGCTGCGCCGCATCATGCGCCGCGCCATCCGCAACATGCGCCTCATGGGCGCCACCGGTCCCGTGGTCCAGGACCTGATCAACGTCGTGATCGAGACGATGGGGCAGCAGTACCCGGAGCTGATCACCGACCGCAAGCGCATCGAGACCGTCGCGCTCGCCGAAGAGGCCGCCTTCCTCAAGGCCCTCAAGGGCGGCACGAACATCCTCGACACCGCCGTGACCGAGACCAAGGCCGCCGGCGGCAAGGTCCTCTCCGGCGACAAGGCGTTCCTGCTCCACGACACCTGGGGCTTCCCGATCGACCTCACCCTGGAGATGGCCGCCGAGCAGGGCCTCTCCGTGGACGAGCCCGGCTTCCGCCGCCTGATGCAGGAGCAGCGCGACCGGGCCAAGGCCGACGCCAAGGCCAAGAAGACCGGCCACGCCGACGTCTCCTCCTACCGGGAGATCGCGGACACCGCCGGCGCCACCGAGTTCACCGGCTACGCCACCACGCAGGGCGAGTCCGTCATCGTCGGCCTCCTGGTCAACGGCGTCTCCGCGCCCGCCGCCTCCGAGGGCGACGAGGTCGAGGTCGTCCTCGACCGCACCCCCTTCTACGCCGAGGGCGGCGGCCAGCTCGCCGACCAGGGCCGGATCAAGCTCGACACGGGCGCCGTGATCGAGGTCCGCGACGTCCAGCAGCCGGTCCCCGGTGTCTCCGTGCACAAGGGATCGGTCCAGGTCGGAGAGGTGACCGTGGGCGCCCCCGCCTACGCCGCCATCGACGTCCGGCGCCGCCGGGCCATCGCCCGCGCCCACTCGGCCACCCACCTGACCCACCAGGCGCTGCGCGACGCCCTGGGCCCGACGGCCGCCCAGGCCGGTTCGGAGAACAGCCCGGGCCGCTTCCGCTTCGACTTCGGCTCCCCGAACGCCGTCCCCGGCACGGTCCTCACCGACGTCGAGCAGAAGATCAACGACGTGCTCTCCCGCGAGCTGGAGGTCACCGCCGAGATCATGAGCATCGACGAGGCCAAGAAGCAGGGGGCCATCGCCGAGTTCGGTGAGAAGTACGGCGAGCGCGTGCGCGTCGTCACCATCGGGGACTTCTCCAAGGAGCTCTGCGGTGGCACCCACGTCGGCAACACCGCCCAGCTGGGTCTGGTGAAGCTGCTCGGGGAGTCCTCCATCGGCTCCGGCGTGCGCCGTGTCGAGGCCCTGGTGGGCGTGGACGCGTACAACTTCCTCGCCAAGGAGCACACGGTTGTCGCCCAGCTCCAGGAGCTGGTCAAGGGCCGTCCGGAGGAGCTGCCGGAGAAGATCGCCTCCATGCTCGGCAAGCTCAAGGACGCCGAGAAGGAGATCGAGAAGTTCCGCGCGGAGAAGGTCCTCCAGGCCGCCGGCGGGCTCGCCCAGAACGCCCAGGACATCAACGGCGTCGCCCTCGTCGTCGGCCAGGTGCCGGACGGCACCGGCGCCGACGACCTGCGCAAGCTGGTCCTGGACGTCCGCGGCCGCATCCCGGGCGACCGGGCGGCCGTCGTGGCCCTCTTCACCGTGGCCAACGACCGTCCGCTGACCGTCATCGCCACCAACGAGGCCGCCCGCGAGCGCGGTCTCAAGGCCGGTGACCTGGTCCGTACGGCCGCCAAGACCCTCGGTGGCGGCGGTGGCGGCAAGCCGGACGTGGCCCAGGGCGGCGGCCAGAACCCGGCCGCCGTGCCGGAGGCCATCGCCGCGGTCGAGCGCCTTGTGGCAGAGACGGCCTGAGGACGATGACACTGCGCCGCGGCCGCCGGCTGGCCGTCGACGTCGGGGACGCCCGGATCGGGGTCGCCTCCTGCGACCCCGACGGGGTGCTGGCCACCCCGGTCGAGACCGTTCCCGGCCGGGACATCCCCTTCGCCCACCGGCGGCTGCGGCAGCTCGTCGCGGAGTACGAGCCCCTTGAAGTCGTGGTCGGCCTCCCCCGCTCGCTCAGCGGGCGGGAGGGGCCGGCCGCGGCCAAGGTGCGGGCCTTCGCGAACGAACTGGCCAAGGGCATCAAGCCGGTGACGGTCCGTCTGGTGGACGAGCGGATGACGACCGTCACCGCCGCCCAGGGCCTGCGGGCCTCCGGCCGGAACGCGAAGAAGGGCAGGTCGGTGATCGACCAGGCCGCCGCTGTGATCATCCTCCAGAACGCTCTTGAGACCGAACGGGTATCAGGTAATCCGCCTGGCGAGTGCGTCGAAGTGGTTGTCTGATCGCGATACGGTAACGTTCCGCGCGATGAGACGGCGTTCGAACAGCCGTCGAGCACCGTCACAGAGGCGGAACCGGTTGCCATGGATGACGGAAGTCCGTGGCCTCCGTCTCGCGGCTCTAGGGGACCGATGACTGACTATGGCCGGGGCCGTGGCCCCGAACCCTGGCACCCTGAGGACCCCTTGTACGGGGACCAGCAGTGGAGCGGGCACCAGGCCCAGCAGGCCCAGCAGGGCCAGGTGCCCTACGGCGGTGCCCCGCAGCAGCAGGCGTATCCGCAGGAGCCCCAGTACCAGCAGCAGTACCCCGAGCAGTACCAGCAGTACCCGGAGTACCAGCAGCAGTACGCGCAGCAGCAGCACCAGCCGCAGCAGCCGCAGCAGCACCAGCAGTACGCCCACCCGCAGCAGCAGGCCCAACACCCCCAGCAGTACGCCGAGCCGCAGCAGCAGCACCAGCACCAGCAGCAGCAGGGGTACGCCCCGCAGCAGCCGGTCTACGACGAGCAGGGCTGGGACACCGGCCAGGGCCAGTACCAGGCCGCGGTGCAGACCGACCTCTACGCCGGGGTCGACCCGTACACCCAGCAGCCGGTCACCGAGTACCCGGGCGAGGCCCCCGACCTCTACAGCACCGACGACGCCTACGCGCCGCCGACGCCCCCGGGCCGCCGGCACCTGGAGCCCGAGCCCGTCGAGGAGGAGGAAGAGCCCGAGGGCACGCTCCTCACCGGTGGCGGCGGGGACGACGGCGACGGCGAGGAGCCGGGCCGCCGCGGCGGCCGCTCGAAGGGCGGCAAGCCCAAGAAGCGCAGCGGTACCGCCTGCCTGCTCGCCGCCGTGGTGATCATCGGTGTCGTCGGCGGTGGCGGTTACTACGGCTACTCCTACCTCAAGGAGCGCTTCGGCGCGGCCGAGGACTTCGCGGGCGAGGGCTCGGGCGAGAGCGTCGACGTCGAGATCCCCAAGGGCGCGGGCCTGGGCCAGATGGGCCGGATCCTCAAGGAGGCCGGGATCGTCGCCAGTGCCCAGGCGTTCGTGGACGCGGCCAACGCCAACCCCAAGGGCAAGGCGATCCAGCCCGGCGTCTACCCGTTGAAGAAGAAGATGTCGGCGGCGGCCGCCGTGGCCGTCATGGTCGACCCCAGCAAGCTGAACGTCCTCACCGTGGCCGAGGGCTGGCGCAACAGCAAGGTCTACGAGGCGATCGACAAGAAGCTCGGCAAGCCGCAGGGCACCACGCAGGAGATCGCCCAGCGCGAGGCCAAGAACCTGGGCCTGCCGGCCTGGGCGGGCAACAACCCGAAGCTCATCGACCCGCTCGAAGGCTTCCTGTACCCGGCGCGCTACGACCTGGGCAAGGACACCACGCCCGAGACGCTGCTCCGGCAGATGGTCAAGAACGCGGCCGACAAGTACGTGGAGCTGGGCGTCGAGGCCAAGGCCAAGGAACTGGGGCTGGAGAACCCGCTCCAGGTGGTCACCATCGCCAGCCTCGTCAACGCCGAGGGCAAGAACCACGACGACTTCCGGAAGATGTCGGAGGTGGTCTACAACCGCCTCAAGAAGACCAACGACGTCACCAACCAGAAGATCGAGTTCGACTCGACGTACAACTACGTCAAGAACCAGAGCGAGATCAACTTCAACCTCAAGGAAGCCCAGCGCTTCGACAACCCCTACAACACGCACTTCATCAAGGGCCTGCCGCCCGGCCCGATCGGCAACCCGGGCACGGACGCCGTGACCGCTACGCTCAGTCCCGACCGCGGGGGCTGGATGTTCTTCGTGTCGGTCGACGGTGACAAGACCACCTTCACCAAGACCTACGAGGAGCACCTGAAGCTCGTCGCGGAGTTCCAGGAGCGGCAGAAGCAGAAGAACGGCGGATAGGCGCAAACATGTCACGGATACGGGCCGCGGTGCTGGGTTCGCCCATCGAGCACTCCCTCTCACCGGTGCTGCACCGCGCCGCCTACCGGGCGCTCGGCCTCGACGACTGGTCGTACGACCGCTTCGAGATCGACGAGGCCGCGCTGCCCGGGTTCGTGGCCGGGCTCGGCCCCGAGTGGGCCGGGCTGTCGCTGACCATGCCGCTCAAGCGGGCGGTCCTGCCGCTGCTGGACGGGGTCAGCGACACGGCCGCCTCCGTCGAGGCCGTCAACACGGTGGTCCGCACCGGGGACGGCCGGCTGCTCGGCGACAACACCGACATCCCCGGCATCGTCGCCGCGCTCGGCGAGCGCGGCGTCGGGAAGGTGCCCGCCGCCGCGATCCTCGGCGCGGGCGCCACCGCCTCCTCGGCGCTCGCCGCGCTCGCGCGGATCTGCACCGGCGAGGTCACCGCGTACGTCCGCTCGCGGGCCCGCGCGGACGAGATGCGGCAGTGGGGCGACCGGCTCGGCGTCGCCGTCCGCACGGCAGACTGGGCCGACGCGGCGGAGGCCCTGGCCGCGCCGCTGGTGATCGCCACCACACCGGCCGGTACCACCGACGCCCTGGCCGCCTCCGTACCGGAGGCTCCGGGCACCCTCTTCGACGTGCTGTACGAGCCCTGGCCGACCGCGCTCGCGGCCTCCTGGGCGGACCGGGGCGGCCAGGTGGTCGGCGGGCTGGACCTCCTCGTCCACCAGGCGGTGCTCCAGGTGGAGCGCATGACGGGCCGCACTCCGGGCCCGCTGGCCGCGATGCGGGCCGCCGGGGAGCGGGCGCTGGCCGCCCGATAGGCTCTCCCCCCGCGTCCTCACAGGGGGAGAACATGGACGAGACCGGCGCCGGGCAGTTACTCGCGTCGAAGTGGGACCTGCCCTTCGTACTGGCCGGCACGCTCAGGGTGGCCTTCGGGGACCTGCCCGTCTGGGCCAAGGTCCTCGTCTGCGGGCTCGTCGGCTCACTGGGGGTCTGGACCGCCGTCAGCTGGCTCCGGGAGCGCCGCCGGCCGACCACATGACGGACCGACCGTCCGACAGCTGGACCTCGGCCCTGGAGACCCCTCCGGACGTGGGAGGATCGGGGCAGGCGGGTCAGGGCCGCGCACCCGATCGCGCCGTCGCAGTACCCGGCGCGAGCATGAGGAGCATCGTTGAGCAGGTTGCGTTGGCTGACCGCAGGAGAGTCGCACGGACCGGCACTGGTCGCGACGCTGGAGGGCCTTCCCGCCGGCGTCCCGGTCACCACCGAGCTGGTGGCCGATCACCTGGCCAGGCGCCGGCTCGGCTATGGCCGCGGTGCCCGGATGAAGTTCGAGCAGGACGAGATCACCTTCCTCGGCGGCGTCCGCCACGGACTCTCCCAGGGCTCCCCGGTCGCGGTCATGATCGGCAACACCGAGTGGCCCAAGTGGGAGACCGTCATGTCGGCCGACCCGGTCGACCCCGCGCTGCTCAAGGACACCGGCCGCAACGCGCCGCTGACCCGGCCGCGCCCCGGCCACGCCGACCTCGCCGGCATGCAGAAGTACGGCTTCGACGAGGCCCGGCCGATCCTGGAGCGCGCCAGCGCCCGTGAGACCGCCGCCCGCGTCGCCCTCGGCGCCGTCGCCCGCTCCTTCCTCAAGGAGGTCGCGGGCATCGAGATCGTCTCGCACGTGGTGGAACTGGCCGCGGCCAAGGCCCCGTACGGGGTCCTGCCCACCCCCGCCGACGTGGACAAGCTCGACGCCGACCCGGTGCGCTGCCTCGACGCGGACGCGAGCAAGGCGATGGTCGCGGAGATCGACCAGGCCCACAAGGACGGCGACACCCTCGGCGGCGTCGTCGAGGTGCTGGCCTACGGCGTGCCCGTCGGCCTCGGCTCGCACGTGCACTGGGACCGCCGTCTCGACGCCCGGCTCGCCGCCGCCCTCATGGGCATCCAGGCCATCAAGGGCGTCGAGGTCGGCGACGGCTTCGAGCTGGCCCGCGTACCCGGCTCGAAGGCCCACGACGAGATCGTCTCCACCCCCGAGGGCATCCGGCGGACCTCCGGCCGCTCCGGCGGCACCGAGGGCGGTCTGACCACCGGCGAGCTGCTGCGCGTACGGGCCGCGATGAAGCCCATCGCGACCGTGCCGCGGGCGCTGGCCACCGTCGACGTCGCCACCGGCGAGGCCACGGTCGCCCACCACCAGCGCTCCGACGTCTGCGCCGTGCCCGCCGCGGGCATCGTCGCCGAGGCCATGGTCGCCCTGGTGCTGGCCGACGCCGTCGTGGAGAAGTTCGGCGGCGACTCGGTGGCCGAGACCCGCCGCAACGTCCGGTCCTACCTCGACCACCTGCAGATCCGGTGACGGGCGGACCGCTCGTCGTCCTCGTCGGACCCATGGGGTCCGGCAAGTCCACGGTGGGGGCGCTGCTCGCCGAACGGCTGGGCGTGCCCTACCGGGACACCGACGCGGACATCGTCGCGGCCCAGGGCCGGGAGATCTCCGACCTCTTCGTCGACGAGGGCGAGCCGTACTTCCGCGAGCTGGAACGGCGGGCCGTCGCGGCCGCCGTCGCCGAGCACACCGGAGTCCTCGCCCTCGGCGGCGGCGCCGTCCTCGACGACGGCACCCGCGCCCTGCTGGCCGGCCTGCCCGTCGCCTATCTGTCGATGGACGTGGAGGAGGCCGTACGGCGCGTGGGGCTCGGTGCCGCGCGCCCCCTGCTGGCCGTCAACCCGCGCCGGCAGTGGCGCGAGCTGATGGAGGCCCGGCGCCCGCTCTACACCGAAGTCGCGCGCGTCGTCGTGCCCACCGACGACCGCACCCCCGCAGAGGTCGCCCAGGCGGTCCTCGACGCACTGGAGTTGAAGGACGTATGACAGAGCAGGTGACGCGGATCCACGTCGGCGGAAGCGCCGGCCACGAGCCGTACGACGTGCTGGTCGGGCAGCAGCTGCTCGGCGAGCTCGGCTCCCTGATCGGTACGAAGGCCCAGCGGGTCGCCGTGATCCACCCCGAGGCGCTGGCCTCGACCGGTGAGGCGCTGCGCGACGACCTGGCCGAGCAGGGCTACGAGGCGGTCGCCATCCAGGTGCCGAACGCCGAGGAGGCCAAGACCGCCGAGGTGGCCGCGTACTGCTGGAAGGCCCTCGGCCAGTCCGGCTTCACCCGCACCGACGTGATCGTCGGCGTCGGCGGCGGGGCCACCACCGACCTCGCGGGCTTCGTCGCGGCCACCTGGCTGCGCGGGGTGCGCTGGGTCGCCGTACCGACCACCGTCCTCGCGATGGTGGACGCGGCCGTCGGCGGCAAGACCGGCATCAACACCGCCGAGGGCAAGAACCTCGTGGGTGCCTTCCACCCGCCGGCCGGGGTGCTCTGCGACCTGGCGGCGCTGGAGTCGCTGCCGGTCAACGACTACGTCAGCGGCCTCGCCGAGATCATCAAGGCCGGATTCATCTCCGACCCGGTGATCCTGGACCTGATCGAGGAGGACCCGCAGGCGGCCCGTACGCCCGCCGGTCCGCACACCGCCGAGCTGATCGTCCGCTCCATCCGGGTCAAGGCCGACGTAGTCTCCAGCGACCTCAAGGAGTCGGGGCTGCGGGAGGTGCTGAACTACGGTCACACCCTCGCGCACGCCATCGAGAAGAACGAGCGCTACAAGTGGCGGCACGGCGCGGCCGTCTCCGTCGGCATGGTCTTCGCCGCCGAACTCGGCCGGCTCGCCGGACGCCTGGACGACGCGACCGCCGACCGGCACAAGGCGGTGCTCGCCTCCGTCGGACTGCCGCTGACCTACCGCGGCGACCAGTGGCCCAAGCTGCTCCAGACCATGCAGGTCGACAAGAAGTCCCGCGGCAACCTGCTGCGCTTCATCGTCCTCGACGGACTGGGCAAGCCGACCGTCCTGGAGGGCCCCGACCCGGCGCACCTCGTCGCCGCCTACGGCGAGGTGTCGGCGTGAGCCGCCGCGTGCTCGTGCTGAACGGCCCGAACCTGGGCCGGCTCGGCTCGCGCGAGCCCGATGTGTACGGGGCCACCTCGTACGCGGGGCTGGTGGAGAGCTGCCGGACGCTGGGGGAGGAGCTGGGCCTCGACGTCGAGGTCCGCGAGACCAATGACGAGGGCGAGCTGATCCGCTGGCTGCACGAGGCGGCGGACGGCAAGCTCCCCGTGGTGATCAACCCGGGGGCCTTCACCCACTACTCGTACGGGATGCGGGACGCGGCGGCGCAGCGCACGGCGCCGCTGATCGAGGTGCACATCTCGAACCCGTACGCGCGCGAGGAGTTCCGGCACACCTCCGTGATCGCGGCGGTGGCCACCGGCACGGTCGCGGGCTTCGGGATCGGCTCCTACCGGCTGGCGCTGCGGGCGCTGGCGGACGAGATCGCCTCCTGAGACTCCGTACGGGGCACGGCCCGGCGGTCCTGGTGGACGGCCGGGCCCTGGCGGTCATATAACGTTCTCGCATCAGTCGCAGGAACGAGACGGAGTGGCAGCGGATGCAGCAAGGAGTGGGCGGCGGCGCCTGGGGGCAGCCGGGACCGCAGCCGGCGGCACCGCCGCAGCCGCCGATACCCCCGGCGCAGGGCTGGCCGGGCACGCCCCCGCCGCAGTCTCCGCACCACCCCCCGCACCAGCAGCCCCAGGTGCCCCAGGCACCCCCGGTGCCGCCGGTTCCCGAGGCCACCGGGCACATCCCGCTGCCGCCCGCGGCGGGCGGGACCGGGGGAGCGGTGCTCGCCGTGCTGCTCATCGGCCCGGCCGGCGCCGGGAAGACCACCGTGGCACGGCACTGGGCCAGCACCCGCCCGGTGGCGACCGCCCACGTCAGCCTGGACGACGTCCGGGAGTGGGTCTGCTCCGGCTTCGCCGACCCGCAGGCCGGCTGGAACGAGCACTCCGAGGCCCAGTACCGGCTGGCCCGTCGCACCTGCGGCTTCGCGGCCCGCAACTACCTCGCCAACGGCATCTCCTGCATCCTCGACGACGCGGTCTTCCCCGACCGGCCCGTGGTGGGCCTGGGCGGCTGGAAGCGGCACGTGGGCCCCTCGCTGCTGCCCGTCGTGCTGCTGCCCGGACTGGAGATCGTCCTGGAGCGCAACGCGGAACGCTCGGGCAACCGCAGGCTCTCCGACGAGGAGGTCGCCCGCATCCACGGCCGGATGGCCGGCTGGTACGGCTCCGGGCTGCCGATCATCGACAACTCCCACCTCGACGTGGAGGGCACCGCCCGCGCCCTGGACGAGGCTCTGGCCCGCACCCTCTCGGCGCCCGGCGGCTGGTAGGCATCCCCGGCCGGTGACGCCGGCCGGTGACCCCGGACGGGCCCCGCGCCCGTCCGGACGCGCTCGCCGGGCCGGATCGGCGTGCCGCTCGTAGTCTCGAAGACATGTCAGACGTGTACGCCGCCCGCCGGGGCCTGCTCCGCGACCGCTGCGCCGCCGCGGGGACCGCCGCCGCGCTGATCACGCGTCCGGCGAACGTCCGCTACCTCTCCGGGGCCTCCCCGCTGGGGGCCGTCCTGCTCGTCGGCCCGTCCGACGACATGATGTTCTGCTCCGGCGCCCCCACCGGCGAGGTGGACGAGGGCCGCCTCGACGAACACCTCCGGGTCTCCGTGCTGGCGGGCCGCGGCGGCGACCCGGCCGTGGCCGCGGCCGACGCGGCCGCCTCCGCGCGGGCCGACTCCCTCGGCGTGGAGGAGCACCACCTCACCGTCGCCCGGCACCGGGCGCTGAACTCCGTGGCGCCCGCGCTGCGCCTCACCGACCTCGGCACGGCCGTGGAGCAGCAGCGGCTGGTCAAGGACGAGGGCGAGATCGCCTGCCTGCGGATCGCGGCCGAGATCGCCGACCAGGCCCTGGGCGAGCTGCTGGAGTCCATCCTGGTCGGGCGCACCGAACGGCATCTGGCCCTGGAGCTGGAGCGGCGGCTGGTCGACCACGGCGCGGACGGCCCGGCCTTCCCCACCTCCGTGGGCACCGGCCCGCACTCCGGGCGCTCCCGGCACCGGCCCTCCGACCGCCGGGTGGAGGAGGGCGACTTCCTCTCCGTCTGCCTCGGCGCCAGCTACCGCGGCTACCGCTGCGAGATCGGCCGGACCTTCGTGATCGGCACCACCCCGGCCGACTGGCAGATCGAGCTGTACGACGTGGTCTTCAACGCGCAGCGGGCGGGCCGCGAGGCCCTGCTGCCCGGCACGGCCTACCGGGAGGTCGACCACGCTGCCCGCTCCGTACTGGACTCGGCGGGGCACGCGGAGGCCATCGCTCCGTGGACCGGTCACGGGGTCGGCCTCGAAATCGACGAGGACCCGCAGCTTGCACCTACGGCAATGGGTAAACTGGACGCTTGCGTGCCGGTCACCGTCGAACCGGGGGTTCACCTCCCCGGCCGGGGAGGTGTCCGGATCGATGACACGCTCGTCGTACGCCCCGAGGCGGACGGCGGTCCCGAGCTACTCACCATTACGACCAAGGAGCTGCTCGCGCTCTAGCCCGCACTGCCGGGCCGGGCGTGCGCCCGTGGTCTTCCAGTGCAGGAGATTCCGCAACCGTGGCTTCCACGAACGACCTCAAGAACGGCATGGTGCTCAAGCTCGACGGTGACCAGCTCTGGTCCGTCGTCGAGTTCCAGCACGTCAAGCCCGGCAAGGGCCCGGCCTTCGTGCGCACCAAGCTCAAGCACGTGCTCTCCGGCAAGGTCGTCGACAAGACCTTCAACGCCGGCACGAAGGTCGAGACGGCCACCATCGACCGCCGCGACATGCAGTTCTCGTACATGGACGGCGAGTACTTCGTCTTCATGGACATGCAGACCTACGACCAGCTGATGGTCGACTCCAAGGCCGTCGGCGACGCCGCCAACTTCCTCATCGAGGGCTTCACCGCCTCCGTCGCGCAGCACGAGGGCTCCGTGCTCTACGTCGAGCTGCCCGCCGCCGTCGAGCTCACCATCGAGCACACCGACCCGGGCGTCCAGGGCGACCGCTCCACCGGTGGCACCAAGCCGGCGAAGCTGGAGACCGGTCACGAGATCCAGGTCCCGCTGTTCGTCAACACGGGCGAGAAGGTCAAGGTCGACACCCGCACCAGCGACTACCTCGGCCGGGTGAACAGCTAACCGTGGCTGCCCGGAGCAACGCGCGCAAGCGCGCCTTCCAGATCCTTTTCGAGGCCGACCAGCGCGGGGTGTCCGTCCGCGAGGTCCTCGCGGACTGGATCCGCCACGCGCGGTCGGACGACCGGCAGCCGCCGGTCAGCGCCTTCACGATGGATCTCGTCGAGGGTTATGCCGACAAGGTGAACCGCATCGACGACCTGATCGTCACCTACGCCGTGGACTGGGACCTCGACCGCATGCCGGCCGCGGACCGGAACATCGTGCGGCTCGGTGCCTACGAGCTGATCTGGGTGGACGACACCCCGGACGCCGTGGCCATCGACGAGGCCGTCCAGCTGGCCAAGGAGTTCTCGACGGACGACTCCCCGTCGTTCGTGAACGGGCTGCTGGCCCGTTTCAAGGACCTGAAGCCGAGCCTGCGGCGCAGCGAGAGCTGAGCACCGCACGCCGCCACAGCACTGGCACCGCCATCCGGAAGGGCCCGCAGCGCACGCGCTGCGGGCCCTTCCGTGTGCGGGCCATGAAACGGGCCATGGAACCCGGCCATGAAAAAAACCGGCGGGCGCGGGATCCCCGGAAGGACCCGGCACCCGCCGGTAAACGTTTCTGCAGGCCGGGCGGACCGGCTCAGATCTCCTCGTGCGCCACGGCGCGACGGGCGTCCGCGTCCAGCACGCCCCAGCTGATCAGCTGCTCGGTCAGGACCGAGGGCGACTGGTCGTAGATGACGGCCAGAGTGCGCAGGTCGTCCTGGCGGATCGACAGCACCTTGCCGTTGTAGTCGCCACGCTGGCTCTGGATCGTCGCCGCGTAGCGCTGGAGCGGGCCGGCCTTCTCGGCGGGTACGCCCGCCAGGCGCTCCAGGTCGAGACGCAGCTTCGGCGGCGGCTCGGCCGCACCGCCGGGCGTCGTACCCGGCAGCAGCTCCTGGACCGGAACCCCGTAGAAGTCCGCCAGCTCGGCAAGGCGCTGGACGGTCACGGCGCGGTCCCCGCGCTCGTACGACCCGACCACCACGGCCTTCCAACGGCCCTGGGACTTCTCCTCGACACCGTGGAGGGAAAGGCCCTGCTGGGTGCGGATGGCGCGGAGCTTGGCCCCGAGCTGTTTGGCGTATTCGCTGGACATAACGCTCCCGGACGCTGTGACGCTGTGACGACATGGACACCATGCGGCTCCGCCGCGCGGGCTGGTAACTCACTGTGAGGTTACGCAGCGTTACTTGGGTGCGTCAAGCCGAATGGTCACCGCCACCCCTCGCCCGCGGTCCCCGGCGGGCTCCCGGCGGCCCCGCGCGAGGAGCCGGTGTCCGGTCACCCGTCCGGCCCTGGTACGGTGTGAGGCGTACATCAGACGTCCTTTAAGGTCCGTCCCGTGAGGCGGAGAAGGAGGTCCTTTTCATGGACGCCCAGCAGAACTCCGATTCCGCGCGCCCCGTACTCGAGGCGCAGGACATCGCGCGGGTCCTGACCCGCATCGCCCACGAGATCGTCGAACGCGCCAAGGGTGCCGACGACGTGGTGCTTCTCGGCATCCCCACCCGCGGTGTCCATCTCTCCCGCAGGCTGGCCGCCAAGCTCGAAGAGATCACCGGTACGAAGATCCCGGTCGGCTCGCTCGACATCACCATGTACCGCGACGACCTGCGGATGAAGCCGGCCCGCGCCATCGGCCGTACCGAGATCCCCGGTGACGACCTCGACGGCCGTCTCGTCGTCCTCGTCGACGACGTCCTCTTCTCCGGCCGCACCATCCGCGCCGCGCTCGACGCCCTCGGCGACCTGGGCCGTCCGCGCGCCGTGCAGCTCGCCGTCCTCGTCGACCGGGGCCACCGCGAGCTGCCGATCCGCGCCGACTACGTCGGCAAGAACCTCCCCACGTCGCTGCGGGAGACCGTCAAGGTCCAGCTCCAGGAGGAGGACGGCCGTGACGCCGTGCTGCTCGGACAGCGGACCGCCCAGCCGGCAGGGCAGTAGCCCCCTCCGGCGCCGGACCCCGAGCGGGTCCGCGCCGCGCCCTGCCCTGCCCGCTCGCAGAGCCGCCCGTCCGTCCTCCCGCATGCCCTCCCGACCTACGGAGCCATCCAGATGAAGCGCCACCTCATCTCGGCCGCCGACCTCACGCGCGACGACGCCGTCCTCATCCTCGACACCGCCGAGGAGATGGCCCGCGTCGCGGACCGGCCGATCAAGAAGCTGCCCACCCTGCGCGGCCTCACCGTCGTGAACCTCTTCTTCGAGGACTCGACCCGCACCCGGATCTCCTTCGAGGCGGCCGCCAAGCGGCTCTCCGCCGACGTGATCAACTTCTCCGCGAAGGGTTCCTCCGTTTCCAAGGGCGAATCCCTCAAGGACACCGCGCTGACCCTGGAGGCCATGGGCGCCGACGCGGTCGTCATCCGCCACCACGCCTCCGGCGCCCCCTACCGGCTCGCCACCTCCGGCTGGATCGACTCCGCCGTGGTCAACGCCGGCGACGGCACCCACGAGCACCCCACCCAGGCCCTGCTGGACGCCTTCACCATGCGCCGCCGCCTGGTCGGCCGCGACGCGGGCCTCGGCAAGGACCTGGCCGGCCGCCGCATCACCATCGTCGGTGACGTCCTGCACAGCCGCGTGGCCCGCTCCAACGTCCACCTGCTACACACCCTCGGCGCCCAGGTCACCCTGGTGGCCCCGCCCACGCTCGTCCCGATCGGCGTCGAGACCTGGCCGTGCGAGGTCAGCTACGACCTCGACGAGGTGCTGCCGAAGTCCGATGCGGTGATGATGCTCCGTGTGCAGCGCGAACGCATGAACGCCGCCTTCTTCCCGACCGAGCGCGAGTACTCCCGCCGGTACGGGCTCGACGGCGACCGCATGGCGAAGATGCCCGAGCACGCCATCGTGATGCACCCCGGCCCGATGAACCGCGGCATGGAGATCACCGCGCAGGTCGCCGACTCCGACCGCTGCACGGCCGTCGAGCAGGTCGCCAACGGCGTCTCCACCCGGATGGCCGTGCTCTACCTGCTGCTCGGCGGCTCCGAGCCCGCCGTCACCACCACCCCCGCCGCGCGTACCGAGGAGAGCAAGTAACCATGAGCAAGATCCTTATCCGTGGCGCGAAGGTACTCGGCGGCGAGGCGCAGGACGTCCTGATCGACGGCGAGACCATCGCGGAGGTCGGCCAGAACCTCTCCGCCGAGGGCGCGACCGTCGTCGAGGCCGCGGGCCAGGTCCTCCTCCCCGGCCTCGTCGACCTGCACACCCACCTGCGCGAGCCCGGCCGCGAGGACTCCGAGACCGTCCTCACCGGCACCCGCGCCGCCGCCTCCGGCGGATACACCGCGGTCTTCGCCATGGCGAACACCTTCCCCGTCGCCGACACCGCGGGCGTCGTGGAGCAGGTCTGGCGCCTGGGCAAGGAGTCCGGCTACTGCGACGTGCAGCCCATCGGCGCCGTCACCGTCGGCCTGGAGGGCAAGCAGCTCTCCGAGCTGGGCGCCATGCACGAGTCCGCCGCCAACGTCACCGTCTTCTCCGACGACGGCAAGTGCGTGGACGACGCCGTGATCATGCGCCGCGCCCTGGAGTACGTGAAGGCGTTCGGCGGCGTCGTCGCCCAGCACGCCCAGGAGCCCCGCCTCACCGAGGGCGCCCAGATGAACGAGGGCATCGTCTCCGCCGAGCTCGGTCTCGGCGGCTGGCCGGCCGTGGCCGAGGAGTCGATCATCGCCCGCGACGTGCTGCTCGCCGAGCACGTCGGCTCCCGCGTCCACATCTGCCACCTCTCCACCGCCGGCTCCGTCGAGATCGTCCGCTGGGCCAAGTCCCGCGGCATCGACGTCACCGCCGAGGTCACCCCGCACCACCTGCTCCTCACCGACGAGCTCGTCCGCTCCTACAACGCGGTGTACAAGGTCAACCCGCCGCTGCGCACCGAGAAGGACGTCCTCGCGCTCCGCGAGGCGCTGGCCGACGGCACGATCGACATCGTCGCCACCGACCACGCCCCGCACCCGCACGAGGACAAGGACTGCGAGTGGGCCTCCGCCGCCATGGGCATGGTCGGCCTGGAGACCGCCCTCTCCGTCGTCCAGCAGACGATGGTGGAGACCGGACTGCTCGACTGGGCGGGCGTCGCCGACCGCATGTCCGCCGCCCCGGCGCGGATCGGCGGTCTCAGCAACCACGGCCGTCCCGTCTCGGCAGGTGAACCCGCGAACCTGACCCTGGTCGACACCTCGTACCGTGGTGTCGTGGACCCCGCACACTTCGCCTCCCGCAGCCGCAACACGCCCTACGAGGGCCGCGAGCTGCCGGGACGCGTCACTCACACCTTCCTGCGGGGCCGGGCAACGGTCGTGGACGGGAAACTGGCGTGACACCTGCAGTGATCCAACTGGCCGCCGAGGCCGCCGAACGACAGTCGGCGGAGGTGACCCAGGTCGGCGCGCGCATCGCGTGGGTGATCGGCCTGGTCGTCTTCATCGCGTTCGTGTACTGGCTGATGCGGCAGGGCTGGAAATGGCGAGGGGCTCTGCAGAACGATCTGCCCGAGCTCCCCGCCGCCCCCGACGGACTCCCCGAGCACTGGCTCGCCCTCACCGGCCGGTACCACGGGTCCACCACCGCGGGGCAATGGCTCGACCGGATCGTCGCCCACGGTCTGGGCGTCCGCAGCCGGGTCGAGCTCACGCTCACCGACGCGGGCCTCGACGTGGTCCGACCGGGTGCGAACGACTTCTTCGTACCGGCCGCGCAGCTGCGCGGCGCCCGCCTCGACAAGGGAATCGCGGGCAAGGTACTCACCGAGGGCGGTCTGCTCGTCGTCACCTGGGCGCACGGCGACAAGCTGATCGACTCCGGATTCCGCTCCGACCGGGCGGCCGAACACGCCGCCTGGGTCGAAGCCGTCAACCTCATGAACCCATCCATCACGACGGAAGGCGCCGAACGATGACGACCTCCACCAGGGGAGCAGCCAAAGCTCCCGCCGTACTCGTCCTGGAGGACGGCCGCATCTTCCGCGGCCGCGCCTACGGCGCAGTGGGGGAGACCTTCGGCGAGGCCGTGTTCTCCACCGGCATGACCGGCTACCAGGAGACCCTGACCGACCCGTCGTACCACCGGCAGGTCGTGGTCATGACCGCCCCGCACGTCGGCAACACCGGCGTCAACGACGAGGACCCCGAGTCCGCGCGGATCTGGGTCTCCGGCTATGTCGTACGCGACCCCGCCCGCATCCCCTCCAACTGGCGCTCCCGCCGCACGCTGGACGAGGAGCTGGCCCGCCAGGGCGTCGTCGGCATCTCCGGCATCGACACCCGCGCCCTCACCCGCCACCTGCGCGAGCGCGGCGCCATGCGCGTCGGCATCTTCTCCGGCGACACCTGGGTCGGCATCCGCGACGAGGCCCTGCTGGCCAAGGTCCGCTCCCAGCCCGAGATGAAGGGCGCGAACCTCTCCGCGGAGGTCGCCACCAAGGAGACGTACGTCGTCCCCGCGATCGGCGAGAAGCGCTTCACCGTGGCCGCCGTCGACCTCGGCATCAAGGGCATGACCCCGCAGCGGATGGCCGAGCGCGGCATCGAGGTGCACGTGCTGCCCGCCACCGCCACCGTCGAGGACGTGTACGCGGTCAACCCCGACGGCGTGTTCTTCTCCAACGGCCCCGGCGACCCGGCCACCGCCGACGGTCCCGTCGCCGTCATGCGCGGCGTGCTGGAGCGCAGGACGCCGCTGTTCGGCATCTGCTTCGGCAACCAGATCCTCGGCCGCGCCCTGGGCTTCGGCACGTACAAGCTCAAGTACGGCCACCGCGGCATCAACCAGCCGGTCCAGGACCGCACCACCGGCAAGGTCGAGATCACCGCGCACAACCACGGCTTCGCCGTCGACGCGCCCCTCGACAAGGTCTCCGAGACCCCCTACGGCCGCGCCGAGGTCTCTCACGTCTGCCTGAACGACCAGGTCGTCGAAGGTCTCCAGCTGCTCGACCAGCCGGCCTTCTCCGTCCAGTACCACCCCGAGGCGGCCGCCGGCCCGCACGACGCCGCGTACCTCTTCGACCGCTTCACGTCTTTGATGGAAACCGCCCTGATGGAGGCCGAGCGTGCCTAAGCGCACCGATATCCAGTCCGTCCTGGTCATCGGCTCCGGCCCGATCGTCATCGGCCAGGCAGCGGAGTTCGACTACTCCGGCACCCAGGCGTGCCGCGTGCTCAAGGCCGAGGGCCTGCGCGTCATCCTGGTGAACTCCAACCCGGCGACGATCATGACCGACCCGGAGATCGCCGACGCCACGTACGTCGAGCCGATCACCCCCGAGTTCGTCGAGAAGATCATCGCGAAGGAGCGCCCCGACGCGCTGCTCCCCACCCTCGGCGGCCAGACGGCCCTGAACACCGCCATCTCCATGCACGAGCAGGGGGTGCTGGAGAAGTACAACGTCGAGCTGATCGGCGCCAACGTCGAGGCCATCAACAAGGGCGAGGACCGCGACCTCTTCAAGGGCGTCGTCGAGGCCGTCAAGGGCAAGATCGGGTACGGCGAGTCCGCCCGCTCGGTCATCTGCCACTCGATGGACGACGTCCTCCAGGGCGTCGACACCCTCGGCGGCTACCCCGTCGTCGTACGCCCCTCCTTCACCATGGGCGGCGCCGGCTCCGGCTTCGCCCACGACGAGGACGAGCTGCGCCGCATCGCCGGCCAGGGCCTCACGCTCTCCCCGACCACCGAGGTGCTCCTTGAGGAGTCCATCCTCGGCTGGAAGGAGTACGAGCTGGAGCTGATGCGCGACACCAAGGACAACGTGGTCGTCGTCTGCTCCATCGAGAACTTCGACCCGATGGGCGTCCACACCGGCGACTCCATCACCGTCGCCCCGGCCATGACGCTCACCGACCGCGAGTACCAGCGGCTGCGCGACATCGGCATCGCGATCATCCGCGAGGTCGGCGTCGACACCGGCGGCTGCAACATCCAGTTCGCGATCGACCCGGCCGACGGCCGCGTCATCGTCATCGAGATGAACCCGCGCGTCTCGCGCTCCTCGGCGCTCGCCTCCAAGGCCACCGGCTTCCCGATCGCCAAGATCGCCGCCAAGCTGGCCATCGGCTACACCCTCGACGAGGTCCCCAACGACATCACCGAGCAGACGCCGGCCTCCTTCGAGCCCACCCTCGACTACGTCGTCGTCAAGGCCCCGCGCTTCGCCTTCGAGAAGTTCCCACTGGCCGACGCCACCCTCACCACGACCATGAAGTCCGTGGGCGAGGCCATGGCCATCGGCCGAAACTTCACCGAGGCCCTCCAGAAGGCCCTGCGCTCCCTGGAGAAGAAGGGCTCGCAGTTCACCTTCGTCGGGGAGCCCGGCGACAAGGAGGAGCTGCTGGCCACCGCGGTCCGCCCCACCGACGGCCGCATCAACACCGTCATGCAGGCCATCCGCGCCGGCGCCACCCAGGAGGAGGTCTTCGAGTCCACGAAGATCGACCCCTGGTTCGTCGACCAGCTCTTCCTGATCAAGGAGATCGCCGACGAGCTCGCCGGCGCCGAGAAGCTGGAGCCGGAACTGCTCGCCGAGGCCAAGCGCCACGGCTTCTCCGACGCCCAGATCGCTGAGATCCGCGGCCTGCGCGAGGACGTCGTCCGCGAGGTGCGCCACGCCCTCGGCGTCCGCCCGGTCTACAAGACGGTCGACACCTGCGCCGCCGAGTTCGCCGCGAAGACCCCGTACTTCTACTCCTCCTACGACGAGGAGAGCGAGGTCGCCCCGCGCGAGAAGCCCGCGGTGATCATCCTGGGCTCCGGCCCGAACCGCATCGGCCAGGGCATCGAGTTCGACTACTCCTGCGTCCACGCCTCCTTCGCCCTCAGCGACGCCGGCTACGAGACCGTGATGGTCAACTGCAACCCGGAGACCGTCTCCACCGACTACGACACCTCCGACCGCCTGTACTTCGAGCCGCTGACGCTCGAAGACGTGCTGGAGATCGTCCACGCCGAGTCCCTGGCCGGCCCCATCGCCGGTGTCGTCGTCCAGCTCGGCGGCCAGACCCCCCTGGGCCTCGCCCAGGCCCTCAAGGACAACGGCGTCCCCGTCGTGGGCACCTCCCCGGAGGCCATCCACGCCGCCGAGGACCGCGGCGCCTTCGGCCGCGTCCTGGCCGAGGCGGGGCTCCCCGCCCCCAAGCACGGCACCGCCACCACCTTCGCCGGCGCGAAGGCCATCGCGGACGAGATCGGCTACCCGGTCCTGGTGCGCCCCTCGTACGTGCTCGGCGGCCGCGGCATGGAGATCGTCTACGACGAGGCCCGCCTGGAGTCCTACATCGCGGAGTCCACCGAGATCTCCCCGACCCGTCCCGTGCTGGTCGACCGCTTCCTCGACGACGCGATCGAGATCGACGTCGACGCCCTCTACGACGGCACCGAGCTCTACCTCGGCGGCGTCATGGAGCACATCGAGGAGGCCGGCATCCACTCCGGCGACTCCGCCTGCGCCCTGCCCCCGATCACCCTCGGCGGCTACGACATCAAGCGCCTGCGCGCCTCCACCGAGGCCATCGCCCAGGGCGTCGGCGTCCGCGGCCTGATCAACATCCAGTTCGCGATGGCGGGCGACATCCTCTACGTCCTGGAGGCCAACCCGCGCGCCTCCCGGACCGTCCCCTTCACCTCCAAGGCCACCGCCGTCCCGCTGGCGAAGGCCGCCGCCCGCATCTCGCTCGGCAGCACCATCGCCGAGCTGCGCGAGGAGGGCCTGCTGCCGAAGGCCGGCGACGGCGGCACCCTGCCGATCGACGCGCCGATCTCCGTCAAGGAGGCCGTCATGCCGTGGTCGCGCTTCCGCGACATCCACGGCCGCGGCGTGGACACCGTCCTCGGCCCGGAGATGCGCTCCACCGGCGAGGTCATGGGCATCGACGCCGTCTTCGGCACCGCCTACGCCAAGTCGCAGGCCGGCGCCTACGGCCCGCTGCCGACCAAGGGCCGCGCCTTCATCTCCGTCGCCAACCGCGACAAGCGCTCGATGATCTTCCCGGCGCGCGAGCTGGTCGCCCACGGCTTCGAGCTGATGGCCACCTCCGGCACCGCCGAGGTGCTGCGCCGCAACGGCATCAACGTCACCGTGGTGCGCAAGCTCAGCGAGGGCGAGGGCCCGAACGGCGAGCGGACCATCGTCCAGCTGATCCACGACGGCCAGGTCGACCTGATCGTCAACACCCCGTACGGCACCGGAGGCCGCCTCGACGGCTACGAGATCCGTACGGCGGCCGTGGCGCGCGGCGTCCCGTGCCTGACCACGGTCCAGGCGCTCGCCGCCGCCGTCCAGGGCATCGACGCGCTCAACCGCGGCGACGTGGGCGTCCGCTCCCTCCAGGAGCACGCGGAGCACCTGACCGCGGCCCGCGACTAGCAGCCCGTACGAAAGGGGGGCACCGGCGACAGCGACCGGTGTCCCCCCTTTCATGAGGTCCTTCCGAGCGCACAAGGGATTCAAGGGAAAAATCGGACGATGTACAAGCTGTTCTTCAACCTGGTCTTCAAGCGGATGGACCCCGAGCGGGCCCACTACATGGCCTTCCGCTGGATCCGCCTCGCCGCCCGCACCCCGGTGCTGCGCACCTTCGTCGCCGCCTACCTCGCCCCCCGCCACAAGGAGCTGCGCACCGAGGCCCTGGGCCTGCGCTTCCACGGCCCCTTCGGCCTGGCCGCCGGCTTCGACAAGAACGCCGTGGCCATCGACGGCATGTCCATGCTCGGCTTCGACCATGTCGAGATCGGCACGGTCACCGGCCAGGCGCAGCCCGGCAACCCCAAGAAGCGGCTGTTCCGCCTGGTCCCGGACCGCGCGCTGATCAACCGCATGGGCTTCAACAACGAGGGCTCCGAGGCCGTCGCCGCCCGCCTGGCCGCCCGTAACCCGGTCTTCCGCACGGTCGTCGGCGTCAACATCGGCAAGACCAAGGTGGTGCCCGAGGCCGAGGCCGCCGCCGACTACGTGCTCTCCACCGAGCGCCTGGCCCGCCACGCCGACTACCTCGTGGTCAACGTCTCCTCCCCGAACACCCCCGGCCTGCGCAACCTCCAGGCCACCGAGTCGCTGCGCCCGCTGCTGACCGCCGTCCGCGAGGCCGCCGACCGCACCGTCACCGGCCGCCGGGTCCCGCTGCTGGTCAAGATCGCCCCCGACCTCGCCGACGAGGACGTGGACGCCGTCGCCGACCTGGCCCTGGAGCTCGGCCTCGACGGCATCATCGCCACCAATACCACCATCGCCCGCGAGGGCCTGGGCCTGCGGTCCGAGCCCTCCCTGGTGAAGGAGACCGGCGGACTGTCCGGCGCCCCCGTCAAGGAGCGCTCGCTCGCGGTCCTGCGCCGCCTGTACGCCCGTGTGGGGGACCGGCTGGTCCTCGTGGGCGTCGGAGGCATCGAGAACGCCGAGGACGCCTGGCAGCGCATCCTCGCCGGCGCCACCCTCGTCCAGGGCTACAGCGCCTTCGTCTACGAGGGCCCCTGCTACGCCCGAGCCGTCCACAAGGGCCTGGCCGCGCGCCTGGCCGCCAGCCCCTACGCGACCCTCGCCGAAGCGGTGGGCGCCGAGACCCGGAAGGACGCCCAGTGATCTCCTTCGGCACCCGCCTGCGCGAGGCGATGGACACCCGCGGCCCGCTCTGCGTGGGCATCGACCCGCACGCCTCCCTCCTGACCGCCTGGGGCCTCGGCGACGACGTCGCGGGCCTGGAGCGGTTCTCCCGCACCGTCGTGGAGGCCCTGGCCGGCCAGGTGGCCGTCTTCAAGCCGCAGGCCGCCTTCTTCGAACGCTTCGGCTCCCGGGGCATCGCCGTCCTGGAGCGCACCGTCGCCGACGTCCGGTCGGCCGGCGGCCTGGTGGTCATGGACGCCAAGCGCGGCGACATCGGCTCCACCATGGCCGCGTACGCCGAGACCTTCCTGCACAAGGACTCCCCGCTCTTCTCCGACGCCCTGACGGTCTCCCCGTACCTGGGCTACGGCTCCCTGGCGCCCGCCGTGGAGCTGGCCCGGGAGAACGGCGCCGGGCTGTTCGTCCTCGCCCTCACCTCCAACCCCGAGGGCGCCGAGGTGCAGCGCGCGGTGCGCGAGGACGGCCTCGGCGTCGGCGCGACCATGCTGCGCCACCTGGCCGCCGAGAACGCCGGCGCCGAGCCCCTCGGCTCCTTCGGCGCGGTGGTCGGCGCCACCCTGGGCGACCTGTCCTCCTTCGACCTGGACATCAACGGCCCGCTGCTGGCCCCCGGCGTCGGCGCGCAGGGCGCCACCGCGGCCGACCTCCCGGCGGTCTTCGGGACGGCCGTGCGCAACGTGGTCCCCAACGTCTCGCGCGGGGTGCTGCGCCACGGCCCGGACCCGGCGGCGCTGCGCGACGCGGCGGCCGGCTTCGCGGACGGGATCCGTGAGGCTGCCGGGGCGTAGCCGAACATGCCCGGGACCCCGCTGCGCATCCGTGCGGAGCGGGGTCTCGTACGTGCTGACGGAAATCGAACGTACTTCACCGGACAAAACGGGGGTAGTTTGTCCGTGATGTACGGTTCAGTGGAGGCTGACCAGGACTTTTCGTCCGTTCTCGCTGACTGGAGCGGTGTTGGCCGCTAGTCTCCGACCAGAGTGAACGCGCAGCGAACGAGTTCCATCGCTGTTCGGGACCTCGCCAGGTGTGGTGCCTTTGGGTTCCCCACCGGTCCGTATCCGACAGTTCGACATCCGAGGTGACGTAGGCGTGGCTCTTCCGCCCCTTACCCCTGAACAGCGCGCAGCCGCGCTCGAAAAGGCCGCCGCGGCTCGCCGGGAGCGGGCCGAGGTGAAGAATCGACTCAAGCACTCCGGCGCCTCGCTCCAAGAGGTCATCAAGACGGGTCAGGAGAATGACGTCATCGGCAAGATGAAGGTCTCCGCCCTGCTCGAGTCCCTCCCCGGCGTCGGCAAGGTCCGCGCCAAGCAGATCATGGAGCGTCTCGGCATCTCCGAGTCCCGGCGTGTCCGAGGTCTCGGTTCCAACCAGATCGCCTCTCTGGAGCGCGAGTTCGGCAGCACCGGCGCCTGAGGCGTCGCCTGGCGTTCTCCCGGTGTTCTCAGGCAGTCCCGAGAGCCTGGATAATCGCTTTATGGCAGCAGAGGTTCGTCCGCGGCTGACCGTGCTCTCCGGCCCCTCCGGGGTCGGCAAGAGCACGGTCGTCGCGCATATGCGCAAGGTTCACCCCGAGGTATGGCTCTCGGTGTCGGCCACCACCCGCAAGCCGCGGCCCGGTGAACGGCACGGAGTCCAGTACTTCTTCGTCAACGACGACGAGTTCGACAAGCTGATCGCCAACGGCGAGCTGCTGGAGTGGGCCGAGTTCGCGGGCAACCGCTACGGCACACCGCGCGGCGCGGTGCTGGAGCGCCTGGACAGCGGCGAGCCGGTGCTGCTGGAGATCGACCTCCAGGGCGCACGGCTCGTCCGTGAGTCGATGCCCGACGCACAGCTGGTCTTCCTCGCCCCGCCCAGCTGGGACGAGCTGGTCCGCCGGCTCACCGGCCGGGGCACGGAGTCGCCCGAGGTCATCGAGCGCCGGCTGGCCGCGGCCAAGATCGAGCTCGCCTCCGAATCCGAGTTCGACGTCACCCTGGTCAACACCTCCGTCGAGGACGTGGCACGCGAGCTGCTAGCCTTGATGGAAGTTGTCTGATCGCCGGTCGCCGCCCACGCGTCGCCCGGGACCAGGTCAGCCCGATCTTTCACCCATCTTCGGAAGGTAGAGCGTGTCCTCTTCCATCACCGCGCCCGAGGGCATCATCAACCCGCCGATCGACGAGCTGCTCGAGGCCACGGACTCGAAGTACAGCCTCGTGATCTACGCGGCCAAGCGGGCGCGCCAGATCAACGCCTACTACTCGCAGCTGGGCGAGGGCCTGCTGGAGTACGTGGGCCCGCTCGTGGACACCCACGTCCACGAGAAGCCGCTCTCGATCGCGCTGCGCGAGATCAACGCGGGTCTGCTGACCTCCGAGGCCATCGAGGCCCCGGCCCAGTAGGGCACCCGGAATTCCTTTCACCACAGGCCCGGCAGAACATCAGCCGGGCCTGTGGTGTGTCATGGGTGGGTACGAGGACCACAGCCGAAGGGGAGTCTCTGGTGGGTAAGCCGAAGGTCGTACTGGGCGTCAGCGGCGGGATCGCCGCCTACAAGGCGTGCGAGCTGCTGCGCCGTCTGACCGAGTCCGGTCACGACGTACGGGTGGTGCCGACGGCCTCCTCGCTCAACTTCGTGGGCGAGGCCACCTGGGCCGCCCTCTCCGGGAACCCGGCCTCCACGGAGGTGTGGGAGACCGTCCACGAGGTGCCGCACGTCCGCATCGGGCAGGGCGCCGACCTCGTGGTCGTCGCCCCGGCCACCGCCGACATGCTCGCCAAGGCCGCCCACGGCCTCGCCGACGACCTCCTGACCAACACCCTGCTGACCGCCCGATGTCCGGTGGTCTTCGCCCCGGCCATGCACACGGAGATGTGGGAGCACCCCGCCACCCGGGAGAACGTGGCCACGCTGCGCCGCCGCGGCGCCCTCGTCATCGAGCCCGCCGTCGGCCGGCTCACCGGCAAGGACACCGGCAAGGGCCGACTGCCCGACCCCGACGAGATCTTCGAGGTGTGCCGCCAGGTCCTGCGGCGCGGCGTGGTCGAGCCGGACCTCGCCGGCCGGCATGTGGTGATCAGCGCGGGCGGCACCCGCGAGCCCCTGGACCCGGTCCGCTTCCTCGGCAACCGCTCCTCCGGCAAGCAGGGCTACGCACTGGCCCGCACGGCCGTCGCCCGCGGCGCGCGGGTCACCCTGGTGGCGGCCAACACCGCGCTGGCCGATCCGGCCGGGGTGGACGTCGTACGGGTGGGGACCGCCGTGCAGCTGCGCGAGGCCGTGCTCAAGGCGGCGGCGGACGCCGACGCCGTGGTGATGGCCGCGGCCGTGGCCGACTTCCGGCCCGCCGTGTACGCGGGCGGCAAGATCAAGAAGAAGGACGGGGAGGAGCCGGCCCCGGTGGCCCTCGTACGCAACCCCGACGTCCTCGCGGAGGTCTCGGCCGACCGGGCCGTGGCGGGGCAGGTGGTCGTCGGCTTCGCCGCCGAGACCGACGACGTCCTCGACAACGGGCGCGCCAAGCTCCGCCGCAAGGGATGTGATCTTCTCGTCGTGAACGAGGTCGGGGAGGCCCGCACCTTCGGATCCGAGGAGAACGAGGCGGTCGTCCTGGGCTCCGACGGCTCGGAATTCCCGGTGCCCCATGGACCGAAGGAGGCCCTGGCCGAGGTGATTTGGGACCGGGTGGCCGAGCGGCTGAGCCCCCGACGCGCCTGAGCCGATTTCCCTTCTCCAGCTCCCCTCCGTGCGCAAGAATGTGAGTGCCGCAGGTCACAGGGCTCCCAGAAGGCGAGACGGGTGGTCCGGCCCACGGCGGCGACCGATAAACTGCCTTCGGAACGTGATCGGGCGCAGCCCCCGATGTGGTTCCGCCAAATGATCAGCCAGCAGCCGCTGCAACCCCAGGGAGCGTTGTGTCCCGTCGTCTGTTCACCTCGGAGTCCGTGACCGAGGGCCACCCCGACAAGATCGCTGACCAGATCAGCGACACGATCCTCGACGCACTCCTCACCGAGGACCCGACCTCGCGCGTGGCCGTGGAAACCCTCATCACCACGGGTCTCGTGCACATCGCGGGTGAGGTGACGACCAAGGCTTACGCCCCGATCGCCCAGCTCGTCCGGGAGAAGATCCTGGAGATCGGCTACGACTCCTCGAAGAAGGGCTTCGACGGCGCCTCCTGCGGCGTCTCGGTGTCCATCGGCGCGCAGTCCCCGGACATCGCGCAGGGCGTCGACACCGCCTACGAGAAGCGCGTCGAGGGCGACGAGGACGAGCTCGACAAGCAGGGCGCCGGCGACCAGGGCCTGATGTTCGGCTACGCCTGCGACGAGACCCCCGAGCTGATGCCGCTGCCGATCCACATCGCGCACCGGCTCTCGCGCCGCCTGTCCGAGGTCCGCAAGAACGGGACCATCCCGTACCTCCGCCCCGACGGCAAGACCCAGGTCACCATCGAGTACGACGGGGACAAGGCCGTGCGCCTGGACACCGTCGTGGTCTCCTCGCAGCACGCCTCGGACATCGACCTGGACTCGCTGCTCGCCCCCGACATCCGCGAGTTCGTCGTCGAGCACGTGCTCGCCCAGCTCGTCGAGGACGGCATCAAGCTCGACACCGAGGGCTACCGCCTCCTGGTGAACCCGACCGGCCGCTTCGAGATCGGCGGCCCCATGGGCGACGCCGGCCTCACCGGCCGCAAGATCATCATCGACACCTACGGCGGCATGGCCCGCCACGGTGGCGGCGCCTTCTCCGGCAAGGACCCGTCGAAGGTCGACCGCTCCGCCGCCTACGCCATGCGCTGGGTCGCCAAGAACGTGGTCGCCGCCGGTCTGGCCTCGCGCTGCGAGGTGCAGGTCGCGTACGCCATCGGCAAGGCCGAGCCCGTCGGTCTCTTCGTCGAGACCTTCGGCACCGCCAAGGTCGAGGTCCAGAAGATCGAGGACGCGATCGGCCAGGTCTTCGACCTGCGCCCGGCCGCGATCATCCGCGACCTGGACCTGCTGCGCCCGATCTACGCCCAGACCGCCGCCTACGGCCACTTCGGCCGTGAGCTGCCGGACTTCACCTGGGAGCGCACCGACCGCGTGGACGCCCTGCGCGCCGCCGCCGGTCTGTAGGACCTGAGCACGGAAGGCCCCGGACCCGCCCGGTCCGGGGCCTTCCGCGTTCCCGGAGCCGCGCGGTCCGGGGCTTCGGCGGTGCCGGAGCCGGCCGGTCCGGGCCTTCGGCGGTCCGGGGGCCGCCCGTTTGTCAGTGCCGTTTGGTAAGAATGCGGGTGTGAGCAGCGCGAACGAGTCCGAGCGGCGGCGCTGGGACGAGGATCCCGGTGGCCCGCCGGAACAGCTCGCGCTCATGCGGGAGATGGTGGCCGAGTCCCAGGCCAAGGCCCCCAAGGCGAAGCCGCGCACCTGGCGCGGAGCCGCCCTGGCCGGGGAGCTGCCGATCGCCAAGGTCCTCGTCAACAAGGGCGTCCTGCATCTGGACCAGACCTGGGACTACGCCGTCCCCGAGCACCTGGCCGAGGAGGCCCAGCCCGGGGTCCGCGTCCGGGTCCGGTTCGGCGCCGGCGAGGGCCGGGTCCGCGAAGGGCGCCGCGAGGGCGGCGGCCTCATCGACGGCTACCTCATCGAGCGGGTCGCCGAGACCGACTACGACCGGCCTCTCGCGGCCCTCGCCCAGGTGGTCTCGCCCGAGCGGGTCCTCAGCCCGCAGATCGAGCGGCTGGCCCGCGCGGTCGCCCGGCGCTACGGCGGCAGCCTCGCGGACGTCCTGCAACTGGCCATCCCGCCCCGGCACGGCCAGGCCGAGAGCCGCCCCTCGCCCGCCCCGCTGCCGCCGCCCGAGGCCCCCGCCCCCGGCGGCTGGGAGCGCTATCCGGCCGGGCCCACCCTGCTGCGCGAGCTGGCCTCCGGAGCGAGCCCGCGCACCGTGTGGACGGCCCTGCCCGGCCCGACCTGGCCCGAGGAACTGGCCCGCGCCATGGCCGCCACCCTGGCCTCCGGGCGCGGAGCGCTCGCCGTCGTCCCCGACGGCCGCACCGCCGCCCGGCTCGACGAGGCGCTGACCGCCCTCGTCGGCAAGGGCCTGCATGCCGTGCTCACCGCCGAGTCCGGCCCCCAGAAGCGGTACTCCCAGTGGCTCGCCGTGCACCGGGGCGCGGTCCGGGCCGTCATCGGCACCCGGGCCGCGATGTTCGCCCCCGTGCACCGGCTCGGCCTCGTGGCGATCTGGGACGACGGGGACTCCAGCCACAGCGACACCAGCGCCCCCTTCCCGCACGTCCGCGAAGTGCTCCAGCTGCGCGCCCTCACCGAGGGCTGCGGCTTCCTCCTCGGCGGCACCGGCTGCACCGTGGAGGCCGCCCAGCTGGTGGAGTCCGGCTGGGCCCGCCCCCTGGTCGCCGAGCGCGCGACCGTACGGGCCTGCGCGCCCCGGATCCGTACCGTCGGGGACGAACTGCTCGCCCGCGACGAGGCGGCCCGGGCCGCCCGGCTGCCCAGCCTGGCCTGGGAGACCGTACGGGAGGGGCTGAAAACGGGGCCGGTGCTCGTGCAGGTGCCGCGGCGGGGCTATGTGCCCCGGCTGGCCTGCGAGCGCTGCCGGACTCCGGCCCGCTGCCGGGCCTGCGCGGGCCCGCTGGAGGCCCCCGACCAGCGGGAGCTGCACTGCGGCTGGTGCGGGCTGCCGGAGAGCTCCTGGCACTGCGAGGAGTGCGGCTCCTTCCGGCTGCGGGCGCAGGTCGTCGGCGCCCGGCGGACCGCCGAGGAGCTGGGGCGGGCCTTCCCCGCGGTGCCCGTGCGCACCTCGGGGCGCGACCATGTCCTGGAGCGGGTCCCGGAGGCGCCCGCGCTGATCGTGTCCACGCCCGGCGCCGAACCGGTGGCCGAGGGCGCGGGCTATGCGGCGGCCCTGCTGCTGGACGGCTGGGCCATGCTCGGCTTCCCCGACCTGCGGGCCGGGGAGGAGGCGCTGCGCCGCTGGATCGCCGCCGCCTGCCTGGTGCGCGGGGAGGGCCAGGTGGTCGTCGTCGCCGAACCGACCCTGCGGCCGGTCCAGGCGCTGGTGCGGTGGGACCCGGTGGGGCACGCCCTGCGGGAGCTGGCGGAGCGGGCCGAGCTGCGCTTCCCGCCGGTGTCGCGGATGGCGTCGGTGGTGGGGCGGGCCGCCGCCGTGGAGGAGTTCCTGGCCGCGGCCGACCTGCCGCCGGACGCCGAGATCCTGGGCCCGGTGCCGCTGCCGGGCCGGCGCGGGGAGCCCTCGCCGGGGGAGCGGGCGCTGGTCCGGGTGCCGCCCGGCAGCGGCTCCGCCCTGGCCGCCGCGCTGAAATCCGCGCAGGCGGCCCGGACGGCCCGGCGGGTGGCCGCGGCCGACGCGGTCCGGGTCCGGATCGACCCGCCGGACATCGGCTGAGCGGGGCCGTACCGCCCGCGGGGCCGCCGGATACGCCGAAGCCCCCGGCGGGGACCGTACGGTCGTCCCACCGGGGGCGGCTGCGGGCGCGGCGCTCGCGCGGGGCCGGCCACCGGGGGTCGGCATCCCGGCGGCGGGGCGGCTCAGCCGCCGCGCGGGCCGGGGAAGGCGGGGGAGCGGGCGGGCTCGGCGAGCGGCCGGGCGGCCTGCGGCACCGCGGCGGTGGCCGGGGCCTCCTCGCGGACGGGCTGCGGCGGCGCCGAACGGGCGGCCGGGACGGTGGGCAGCGGTCCCAGGGTCCGGGTGGTCGTCCCCTCGGCCAGCGGCTCCGCGGTCTCCGCGGACTGCGCGCGCCGGGCCCCGTAGCGCCGGTGCACGGCCTGCTTGGTCACACCGAGGGCCGAGCCGACCGCGTCCCACGAGAAGCCGAGCGAGCGGTCGAAGTCCACCGCGGCGGTGACCAGCGTCTCGACGCTGTCCCGCAGCTCCTGGGCGAGGCGGACGGTGGGCGCGGGCGCCCGGCCGTAGACGACGAAGCCCGTGGAGGGGCCGGACCGGCGGGGACGGTACACATTGCCGAGCTGGGCGGTGAGCGTACGCAGAGCGTCCACCTGCCGGCGGACCCGCTCGATGTCCCGCACCAGCAGGTGCAGACTCGCCCGGGCCTGGGCGTCGTGGGTGGCGTGGTCGGCCATGAAGAAGCCTCTCGAACCGGTGCTAAGGGCTGGTCGGGCCGCGGACACCCTGCGTACGCGGCCCGTTACGGTCAATCTCTCTTGACCAACGCTCCACCCGTCGTGCAGGTCACGCTGTGGGGGCGGGTCGGCATATGCGAGGGGTGTGCGGAGCGCGGACGTACGCCCCCCGCGCCCCGTGCGCGCGTGGATCTTTCTGGTAGTTTGGGCCTGCTCCGAACGGGGTCGGTTCGGGCCGGACCCGCGACCTTCGGGTGGCAGCCCGTCGCTCCGGCGGCGGGCGCGTTCACAGACCGGTGCGCTGCTGTGTGCGCCCATACAGCGAGGTTGGACCCCCGTGAAGCTCGTCTTCGCCGGCACCCCCGAGGTCGCCGTGCCCGCCCTGGACGCACTGCTCGCCTCGGGCCGCCACGAGGTCGCCGCCGTCGTCACCCGGCCCGACGCACCGGCCGGCCGCGGCCGCCGGTTCGTCGCCAGCCCCGTCGCCGAGCGCGCCGAGGAAGCCGGCATCGAGGTCCTCAAGCCGGCCCGCCCGCGCGACCCCGACTTCCAGGCCCGGCTGCGCGAGATCGCCCCGGACTGCTGCCCGGTCGTCGCCTACGGGGCCCTGCTGCCCAAGAGCGCCCTGGACATCCCCCGGCTCGGCTGGGTGAACCTGCACTTCTCGCTGCTGCCGGCCTGGCGCGGCGCCGCGCCCGTACAGCACTCGATCATGGCGGGGGACCAGGTCACCGGCGCCTCCACCTTCCTGATCGAGGAGGGCCTGGACTCCGGCCCGGTCTACGGCGTCCTCACCGAGGAGATCCGCCCCACCGACACCAGCGGCGACCTGCTCACCCGGCTCGCCTTCGCCGGGGCCGGACTGCTCGCCGCCACCATGGACGGCATCGAGGACGGCAG
The DNA here is from genome assembly GCF_040644195.1 of Streptomyces sp. NPDC047014. Lineage (NCBI taxonomy): Bacteria > Bacillati > Actinomycetota > Actinomycetes > Kitasatosporales > Streptomycetaceae > Streptomyces > Streptomyces sp. NPDC047014. Next base: position 146,111 of record NZ_JBEYVX010000006.1, read on the forward strand.
CCTGCGCGCGGTCGGACAGCCCGAGGACGGCGTCTCCCTCGCCCCCAAGATCACCGTCGAGGACGCGCGGATCGACTGGACCGCGCCCGCGCTGCGCGCCGACCGCGTCGTACGCGGCTGTACGCCCGCGCCCGGCGCGTGGACCGTCTTCCGCGGCGAACGGCTCAAGCTGATCTCCCTCGGCCTGGTCCCCGACCGCACCGACCTGGAGCCGGGCCTGCTGGCCCCCGCCAAGAACAACGTCCACGTCGGCACCGGCTCGCACGCCGTCGAGCTGCTGTGGGTGCAGCCGCAGGGCAAGAAGCCGATGCGCGCCGCCGACTGGGCGCGCGGGGTGCGGATCGCTCCCGGCGAGCGGCTCGGCGGGGCCGACGTAGGCTGAGCGGTGCCGGTACCCCGATCGGGCACCGGTCCGCAGTCGGCACCACCTCGTAACCCCGGAGCACCTTTCACGTGAGCGAACAGCACCGTCCCCCGCGCGGCACCGCAGGCAAGCGGCCGGCCAAGCCCTACCGGCGGCCCCAGAAGGACCCCGTCCGGATGCTGGCCTTCGAGGTGCTGCGGGCGGTGGACGAGCGCGACGCCTACGCGAACCTCGTCCTGCCCCCGCTGCTGCGCAAGGCCCGCCAGAACGAGGGCTTCGAGGCGCGCGACGCCGCCCTGGCCACCGAGCTGGTCTACGGGACCCTGCGCCGCCAGGGCACCTACGACGCGGTGATCAAGGCGTGCATCGACCGGCCGCTGCGCGAGGTGGACCCGCCGGTCCTCGACGTGCTCTCGCTCGGCGCCCACCAGCTGCTGGGCACCCGCATCCCCACCCATGCCGCCGTCTCGGCGAGCGTGGAACTGGCCCGGGTGGTGCTCGGCGACGGGCGCGCCAAGTTCGTCAACGCCGTGCTGCGCCGGATCGCCGCGCACGACCTGGACGGCTGGCTGGAGCGGGTGGCCCCGCCGTACGAGGAGGACGCCGAGGAGCACCTGGCCGTCTACCACTCGCACCCGCGCTGGGTCGTCAGCGCCCTGTGGGACGCGCTGGGCGGCGGCCGCGCCGGGATCGAGGACCTGCTGGAGGCCGACAACGAGCGGCCCGAGGTGACCCTGGTCGCCCGGCCGGGCCGTTCCACGCCGCAGGAGCTGCTGGAGGCGGTCGGCGAGGACTCGGCTCTTCCCGGGCGCTGGTCCCCGTACGCGGTCCGGATGGCCGAGGGCGGCGAGCCGGGCGCGCTGGAGGCGGTGCGCGAGGGCCGGGCGGGCGTGCAGGACGAGGGCAGCCAGCTGGTGGCGATGGCCCTCGCGGCCGTGCCGGTGGAGGGCCGCGACGAGCGCTGGCTCGACGGCTGCGCGGGCCCCGGCGGCAAGGCGGCCCTGCTGGGGGCGCTGGCGGCCGGGCGGGGTGCCTTCCTGCTGGCCTCGGAGAAGCAGCCGCACCGGGCCCGGCTGGTGGAGCGGTCCCTCGCGGGCAACCCGGGCCCCTACCAGGTCATCGCCGCGGACGGCACCCGTCCGGCGTGGCTGCCGGGCTCCTTCGACCGGGTCCTGATGGACGTCCCGTGCTCGGGCCTCGGCGCCCTGCGCCGCCGCCCCGAGGCGCGCTGGCGCCGCCGCCCGGAGGACCTGGAGGGCTTCGCCCCGCTCCAGCGGGGGCTGCTGCGCCAGGCCCTCTCGGCGGTCCGCGTGGGCGGGGTCGTGGGCTACGCGACCTGCTCCCCGCACCTGGCGGAGACCCGGGTCGTCGTGGACGACGTCCTCAAGGGCCGCGGCGCGGGCGCCGCCCCGGTCGCGGCCGAACTGATCGACGCCAGGCCGTACATGGCGGGCGTCCCGGCCCTGGGCGACGGCCCGGACATCCAGCTCTGGCCCCACCTCCACGGCACGGACGCCATGTACCTGGCCCTCCTCCGCCGCACGGCGTAGCGGGCCCGTGCACCCACGTACAACTGCCCCGGCGGCCGCGGCCCTGGCTGTGATGATCACGGTCAGTGGCTGCGGGGCGCCGGGGAACGGGGGCGGCACCGGCGCCCCGGCGCCGCGGCTGGCGGCCCTGGACGAGCGGCGGGCGCTCGACCGGGCGGAAGAGATCATTCGCCAGGCGGTGGACGGCATGTCCCCGCGGCCCACGCCGGAGCGGATGGGCCCGGCGCCCGTCGGCGCCTGCATCGCCCGGGACGATCACCGTCCCGACGACCGCGTGCAGGTCACGGTCGTCTACAAGCTGACGGGTGTACCCGCCGCCGAGGCTCAGAACCTTGTGCGCCAGGCGCGGGACGCCTGGCTGGAGCAGGGCCACGAGCGCAATACGTCGGGTGAGGTGGACTGGTCCACCCCGTTCCCGGCGGTCTATCTGCGGACCCGGTCCGACGATTTCTGGATGGACGCGGTGACGGGCGTGACCGATCGCGCCAAGGGGGAGGGGCTCGCCTCCCTCAAGGTGACCTCCCCCTGCTTCCGCCCCACGGGCACGGCGTCCCCCACCGCCGGGTGAGGGCAGGGTCGGCGGGGTCGGGGTGAGTTGTCGGGGTCGTGGCCGGAAGGGGGTGGGGGCATGGCAGGCTTGGGGCATGGTCGCTCAGATTTCTCCCAGCATCCTCTCCGCCGACTTCGCCCGCCTCGCCGAGGAGGCGAAGGCGGTGGAAGGCGCCGACTGGCTGCATGTCGATGTCATGGACAACCACTTCGTCCCGAACCTCACCCTCGGCATGCCCGTCGTGGAGTCCCTGAGCCGGGCCACCGACATTCCGCTCGACCTGCACCTGATGATCGAGGACCCGGACCGCTGGGCCCCGCAGTACGTGGAGGCCGGCGCGGGCTCCGTGACCTTCCACGCCGAGGCCGCCGCCGCGCCCGTGCGGCTCGCGCGGGAGATCCGGGCCAAGGGGGCGCGGGCGTCGATGGCGCTCAAGCCCGCGACGCCCATCGAGCAGTACGAGGACCTGCTCCCCGAGCTCGACATGCTGCTGATCATGACCGTGGAGCCCGGCTTCGGCGGCCAGCCCTTCCTCGACATCATGCTCCCCAAGATCCGCCGCACCCGGGAGCTGATCGCCAAGCACGGTCTGGAGCTGTGGCTCCAGGTCGACGGAGGGGTCTCGGCCTCGACCATCGAGCGCTGCGCCGAGGCCGGCGCGGACGTGTTCGTGGCGGGCAGCGCGGTCTACGGCGCGGTCGACCCGGCCGCGGCCGTCCGTACGCTCCGTGACCAGGCGGGTGCGGCGATCGCGGCGGCGCCGTGGGCTTGCGACCACTGAGCCAAGGGTTGATGAACAGCTCGGTGAACGGGAGCTGTCCAGGCTGATCAACGGCCGTCGGATCTGACAGGATGAACGGCGAGTCGAGAGTGTGAACACGAGAGTGTGAACAGCAGTGAGGAGAACGCGGTGTCTGCAATGTCGGCGGGACGGTCAGCCCTGCGGATGGGACCCGCGGAGCTGGTGCAGGCGGCGGCCATGGCCCGCCGCTTCTACCTGGAGGGCAAGTCCAAGATCCAGATCGCCGAGGAGTTCGGCGTGAGCCGCTTCAAGGTGGCCCGGGTCCTGGAGACCGCCCTCGAACGTGACCTCGTACGCATCGAGATCCGCGTACCGGCCGAGCTCGACGCGGAGCGGTCGGACGCGCTCCGCGCCCGCTACGGGCTGCGGCACGCCGTCGTCGTGGAGTCGCCCGCCGACGCCACCGAGGACGCGCCGGACCCGGAGAACCTGGGCGCCGTCGCCGCGGACCTGCTGGGCGAGCTGGTGAGCGAGGGCGACGTACTGGGCCTCGCATGGGGGCGGTCCACCATCCACATGGCCGCCTCCCTGCACCGGCTGCCGCCCTGCACCGTGGTGCAGCTGACGGGCGTGTACGACGCGGGCACCGCCGAGCGCGGCTCCGTCGAGGCGGTACGCCGGGCCGCGCAGGTCTCCGGCGGGGACGCGCACCCGATCTACGCGCCCATGCTGCTGCCCGACCCGGCCACGGCGGCGGCGCTGCGGAACCAGACGGGGATCGCGCGCGCCTTCGAGTACTTCGACAAGGTGACGGTCGCGGCCGTCTCCATCGGCTCCTGGGAGCCGGGCATCTCCACCGTCCACGACATGCTCACCGACGAGGAGCGCGGACACTACGCCTCGCTCGGCGTCGCGGCCGAGATGTCCGCGCACCTCTTCGACGCCGAGGGGCGGCGGGTCGGCCGGGACCTCGGCGAGCGGTGCATCACCGTCGAGGCGGACCGGCTGCGCCGGATCCCCGAGGTCGTCGCGATCGCGGGCGGGCTGCGGAAGGCGGCCGCGATCGGGGCGGTGCTGCGGTCCGGGCTGGTGACCAGCCTGGTCACGGACACGGCGGTGGCGGACTACCTGCTGACCGAGTCGGCCCCGGGGCTGCGACCCGCGCTGGACCGGGCGGATCCGGACGACTGAGCCCGGGTGGGCGGCCGGGCGGGGCGGGTCGCGGGCCGGGTCGCGGGCCGAGTGGCGGGGCGCGGGCTCTCCCGGGGAGGCCGATCTTCGAATGAGGACCGCGGGGCGGGCGCGGGGGCGCATACTGGAGGCGATGACAAAGCCCGTGGTACCTCGCCGTCACTTGCCGTCCAGCCCGTTCAAGCCGCCTGTCGAACTGCCCGTACGGGAGTTCGGCGTCGGTGACCGGGTCACTCACGACGAGTACGGCCTCGGCCGTGTCGTCGGGATCGAGGAGGGAATCGCCGTACTCGTCGACTTCGGGTCGGTCCAGAAGCGGATCCTGAGTCCCTACGACAAGATGGCCGCGCTCTGAGGCCGTAGAGCGTGCCGTAGAGCGTAGGGCGATTCGCGAGCGAATCGGATATTTGGCACGATCTGCGCATGATCCTTCGGAACGCGCGGTTCGTGCGGAGTGTGCGGCGCGCCCGGCTCGTGCTGGGGGCGCTGTTCCTGTGCGTGGCCGTCCTGGTGGGGGCGGCGGGGTGCGGTGCGGGGGGTGCCGGGCCGGCCGAGGCCAGTGGCCGTGTTGAGGCCAGTCGCAGTGCCGATGCCGGCCGCAGTGCTGAGGCCAGTCGTGGTGCCGAGGTCGGCGCTACCCCGGACTGGGCGCGCGGGATGGGCGTCGTACGGGCCGGGGCGCTGCCGCGGGAGGCGCGGGAGGTCCTGGCGCTGATCGACGCGGGCGGGCCGTACCCGTACCGGCAGGACGGCACCGTCTTCGGGAACTTCGAGAAGGCGCTGCCGCGGCAGAAGCGCGGCTACTACCACGAGTTCACGGTACGGACGCCCGGGGAGCGGGACCGGGGGGCCCGGCGGATCGTGACCGGGCAGGGTGGGGAGTTCTACTACACGGACGACCACTACGACACCTTCAAGGCGGTTCTGCGATGACGCTTGAGCGGCGGGCGCTGGCGGCGGTGCTGGCGGAGGTGGAGGGCGCGGGGGCGCGGTGGGAGGTCATCCGGCTGGACCTGGAGGGGGTACGGGGGAAGGCGGAGCTGATCGCGCGGTGCGGGGTGGCTCTGCGGGTGCCGGGGTGGGTGGGGGGGAACTGGGATGCGTTGGCTGATGCCTTGCGGGATTTGGGGTGGTTGCCCGAGGTGGGGCGGGTGCTTGTGGTGAGCTCTTGGGGTGGGTTCGCGGTGGGGTGGCCGCGGGAGTGGGGGACGTTTGTGGAGGTGCTGGAGGAGGCGGTGGAGTTCTGGCGGGGGGAGTTGAGGGTGGTGCTCGCCGAGCCGGGTTCTTTGCCGGGGGGCCCGCGCCTCAAGCGCCGGCGGGGCTAGATTCGGGCTCCGCCCGGGGTGGTGCGTGCGCATGGCTGCGGGCCGAGTGCACGGGGCTCCGCCCCGGACCCCGCGCCTCAAACGCCGGCGAGGCTGGATTTGGGGCTCCGCCCCTGGCCCCGCGCTTCAAACGCCGGCGAGGCTGGATTTGGGGCTCCGCCCCGGGCCCCGCGCCTCAAACGCCGGCGGGGCTGAAAGTGTGGGGCTGGGGTCGTGGCCGGAATGTGTTGGCCGGGTGGTGGGGGCGGGTACCGTCGGTGGGAGGGGTGTTGGGTTGGGGAGGGTGGGGTGGGGTTTGTGGGGGAGGAGGGGGTGTGGGAGGTTTCGCAGGTTATCGATCGGATGATCGCGCCGCTGTTTGCCTCCTTACCCCGGCGGGATCAGCGCAACTGGGCCCGTGTGTATCTGAACGGGCTCGTGCGGACCGCCGGGAAGAAGACCATCCGGAATATCGCCGGGTCGGGGGCGAGTTCCGTGGAGCAGAGTCTTCAGCAGTTCGTCAGTAAGTCGCCCTGGGACTGGATCCCCGTACGCCGCTCCCTCGCCCAGCATCTCGAACGCTCCGCCCAGCGGCCCCTGGCCTGGGTGCTCCGGCCCATGGTCGTCGAGAAGGCCGGGGACCGGTCCGTGGGGGTCGGGCGGCAGTTCGTGCCGCAGCTCGGGCGGACCGCCAACTGCCAGCAGGCCGGCGGGATCTGGCTCGCCTCCGGGCAGGCCAGCTTCCCCGTGGAGTGGACGCTCACCCTCCCGGGTCAGTGGACCGGCGAGCTCCTGCGCCGGCGCCGCGCCGGTATACCCGACACCGCGCGCTCCCTCACCCCCGCGCAGGACGCCGTGCACGCCGTCCGGCGGATGGCCGCCACCTGGCGGCTGCCGCGGCGGCCCGTGGTGATGGAGGTGGCCACGGAGGACTGCGCGGAGAGTGCCGAGTTTCTCGGGCGGTGCGGGATTCCCTTCCTGTTCAAGGTGGAGGGCGCGCTGCCGGTCCGCTTCGGGCGGGGCGGGCGCTGTGCCGCCTCCGCCCGCGAGGTGGTCGATTCGCTGCGCTGCCGGGGGCGTGTCGTCGAGCGGGTGCGGGACCGGGGTGAGGAGGGGGCCGTGACCGCCCTGACCTCTGCTCCTGTGCTGACCGCTCCCGGTGCCGAGAGTCCGCTGCTGCTGGTGGGGGCCTGGAGCGAGGAGGTCCCCGCCACGGACCCCGGCGCGTACTGGGTGACCAATATCGGTGACCGGTCCCTCGGACGGCTCATGCTGCTCGCCCGGCTCACCGACCGGGTCGACCGGGATTTCACCGAGGTCTGCGAGCCCGTCGGGATCCGGGATTTCGAGGGCCGGTCCTTCCGCGGCTGGCACCACCACGCCACCCTCGCCAGCGTCGCCCACGCCGCCCGCCTGCTCAGCGCGCGCCTGCGGGACCAAGGTCCCGTAGGAACGCACCAGGCCGTTCCGGGGGCCTTGGACGATCGGACCGGGCGGCGTGCGTGGCAGGTCGTGGGAGAATGAAGTACGTGCGTTTCCTCGGCTGTCCTCTCTGTCGAGGCCGTAGAAAGTCCTTCGATCGACTGGGATGTTCAGCACGTGCGTTTCCTCAATGACCTGAAGCCGCCGTACGACCTGACGTACGACGATGTGTTCATGGTGCCGAGCCGTTCCGCGGTCGGTTCCCGCCAGGCCGTGGACCTCACCTCGCCCGACGGCACCGGCACCACCATTCCGCTGGTCGTGGCGAACATGACCGCCATCGCGGGCCGCCGGATGGCGGAGACCGTCGCCCGCCGCGGTGGCATGGTCGTCATCCCGCAGGACATCCCGATCGAGGTCGTCACCGACGTCATCTCCTGGGTGAAGACCCGCCACCTCGTGCTCGACACCCCGATCACGCTGGCGCCCACCCAGACCGTCGCGGACGCCCTGTCGCTGCTGCCCAAGCGCGCGCACGGCGCCGGTGTCGTCGTCGACGGCGAGGGCCGCCCGGTGGGCGTCGTCACCGAGCACGACCTGACCGGTGTCGACCGCTTCACCCAGCTCTCCGAGGTCATGTCGAAGGAGCTGCTGCTCATCGACGCCGGAATGGACCCGCGCGAAGCCTTCAACCAGCTCGACGCCGGCCACCGCAAGCTGGCCCCCGCCGTGGACGAGGACGGCCGGCTCGTCGGCATCCTCACCCGCAAGGGCGCCCTGCGCGCGACCCTCTACACCCCGGCCACCGACGCGGACGGCAAGCTGCGCATCGCGGCCGCCGTCGGCATCAACGGCGACTTCGTGGCCAAGGCCAAGCAGCTGCTCGACGCGGGCGTGGACACGCTCGTGATCGACACCGCGCACGGCCACCAGGAGTCGATGATCAACGCGATCAAGGCCGTCCGCGCGCTGGACCCGCAGGTCCCGATCGTGGCCGGCAACATCGTCGCCGCCGAGGGAGTCAAGGACCTCATCGAGGCCGGCGCGGACATCATCAAGGTCGGTGTGGGCCCCGGCGCCATGTGCACCACCCGCATGATGACCGGCGTGGGCCGCCCGCAGTTCTCCGCGGTGCTGGAGTGCGCGGCCGAGGCGAAGAAGTACGGCAAGCACGTCTGGGCCGACGGCGGTGTCCGCCACCCGCGCGACGTGGCCATGGCGCTGGCCGCCGGTGCCTCCAACGTCATGATCGGCTCCTGGTTCGCCGGGACGTACGAGTCCCCGGGCGACCTCCAGCAGTCCGCCGAGGGCCGCCTGTACAAGGAGTCCTTCGGCATGGCCTCCGCCCGCGCGGTGCAGAACCGTACGAGCGAGGAGTCCGCCTACGACCGCGCCCGCAAGGGCCTCTTCGAGGAGGGCATCTCCACCTCGCGGATGTTCCTCGACCCGGCCCGCCCGGGTGTCGAGGACCTGATCGACTCGATCATCGCGGGCGTCCGCTCCTCCTGCACCTACGCCGGTGCCGGCTCCCTCGCGGAGTTCGAGGAGAAGGCCGTCGTGGGCATCCAGTCCGCCGCCGGCTACGCCGAGGGCAAGCCGCTGCACGCCAGCTGGAGCTAGCCGCACCCGTTCCGTGGCCCCCGGCCGTCCTTGCGCGGACGGCCGGGGGCCACGGGCGTTCAGGGCCGCGGCGGGAGCTGCGCCGGCAGCGGACTGTGCACGCCCGCCCGGTACTTGGGGATGCGCACCGTCACCTTCATGCCCGCCCCCACGCCCGTCTCCATCACCGGCCCGTAGGCGTCCCCGTACACCTGCCGGATCCGCTCGTCCACATTCGGCAGCCCGATGCCCGAGCCGGACCCGGCCTGCTCCCCGGCCAGGATCCGGCGCAGCAGGGCCGGGTCCATGCCCACCCCGTTGTCCTCGACGGTGATCACCGCGTCCGGGCCGGCGTCCCGCGCCGTGATGGTGATCCGGCACTCCTCGGTGGAGTCCTCCAGCCCGTGCTTGACGGCGTTCTCCACCAGCGGCTGCAGGCACAGGAACGGCAGCGCCACCGGCAGCACCTCCGGAGCCACCTGGAGCGTCACCGTGAGCCGGTCCCCGAACCGGGCCCCGGCCAGCGCCAGATACTGCTGGATGGAGCGCAACTCGTCGGCCAGCGTGGTGAAATCGCCGTGCCGCCGGAAGGAGTAGCGGGTGAAGTCCGCGAACTCCAGCAGCAGCTCCCGCGCCCGCTCCGGATCCGTCCGGACGAACGACGCTATCGCGGCCAGGGAGTTGAAGATGAAATGCGGGGAGATCTGCGCCCGCAGCGCCCTGATCTCCGCCTCCATCAGCCGGGTCCGCGAGCGGTCCAGCTCGGAGAGCTCCAGCTGTACGGAAACCCAGCGCGCGAGCTCCGTCGCGGCCCGCACCAGCACCGCCGACTCCCGGGACCCGTAGGCCACCAGCGCCCCGAGTACGCCGTCCTCGCCGGTCAGCGGCGCGAACACCGCCCACTTGAGCGGGCAGCCGGGCCGCCCGCAGTCGGTCCGCAGGCTCTGGCCGCGCCCCGACTCCAGCAGCTCCGCCACCCGCTCCATCACCCGCCGCCCGTGGTGGTCGGCGCCCGGCCCGTCCCAGGCCAGCACCGACTCCCGGTCGGTCAGGCACAGCGCCTCCGTGCCCAGCAGCGACCGCAGCCGCCGGGCGGCCTTGCGGGCCGCGTCCTCCGTCAGCCCGGCCCGCAGCGGGGGTGCCGCCAGCGAAGCCGTGTGCAGGGTGTGGAAGGTGGCCCGCTCCACCGGGGTCCCGAGGTCGGTCCCGGTCAGCCGTTCGCCCCGGCGGGCCTGCCACCGACCGCCCGCCCAGCCCGTACCGAGCAGCAGGGCCGCGCCCGCCGCCCCCAGCACCACCGGCAGCGCCTGCCCGGCCCCGCTCACCGCAGGGCCCCCGTACGGCTGCCCGCCACGGCCTCGGGCAGATGCAGCCGGGCCAGCACCGCCGCCGTACCGGGCGGGATCCGGGAGCGGGTGGCCAGGGAGACCCCGGTCATCGTCGCGAAGCCGAGCGGCACCGACCAGGCCGCGGGCCAGGCCAGCAGCGCGTGCGCCCAGCCCGCCGGAGCCAGCCCGGCGCGGGTCGCCAGGACCGCGCCCAGCGCCGCCCCGCCGCCGGTGAGCAGCCCGGCCACCGCACCCGGCGGGGTCAGGCCGCGCCACCAGATGCCCAGCACCAGCAGCGGGCAGAACGACGAGGCCGACACCGCGAAGGCCAGGCCCACCGCGTCCGCGACCGGCACCGCCGCGGCCGCCGTGCTCACCGCCAGCGGCACCAGGATCGCCAGCAGCGCCGCCGGGCGGAACCCGCGCACCCCGCGCCCCGGCAGCACGTCCTGGTGCAGCACCCCGGCCACCGCCATCGTCAGCCCCGACGCCGTCGACAGGAACGCCGCGAAGGCGCCCCCGGCCAGCAGCGCCCCCAGCAGCTCCCCGGCCGTCCCGCCCAGCATCCGGCCGGGCAGCACCAGCACCGCCGCGTCCGCGTCGCCGGTCAGGGCCAGCTCGGGCGCGTAGATCCGGCCCAGCGCCCCGTACACCGACGGGAGCAGGTAGAAGACCCCGACCAGGCCGAGCACGACCAGCGTGGTGCGGCGCGCGGCCCGCCCGTTGGGGCTGGTGTAGAAGCGCACCGCCACGTGCGGCAGGCCCATCGTGCCGAGGAAGGTGGCCAGGATCAGCCCGTAGGTGGCGTACAGCCGGTACTCCACGGGCTCCCCGGACGGCGGCTCGGACCAGGTGGGCACCCCGCGCCCCGCCTCCGTACGGGCCTCCGGCAGGGCCGTGCCCGGGGTGAACTCCAGCCGCGCGTGGGCCCGTACGGCATGCTCCCCGGGCTCCAGCGTCAGCGGCGCCCCCGTGTACGTACGCCCGTCCACCTGCCCGGTCACGGTCAGCGCCAGCGGCTCCCGCACCGCCAGCCGGACGTCCTGCGCCAGGGTGACCGCGGTGTGCTCGCGGAAGACCGCCGGGGCGTCGAAGGTGGCCCGGGGCGCGCCGTCCCCGGCCCACGCGCCGAGCAGGAAGAAGGCCGGGACCAGCAGCGCGGTGAGCTTGAGCCAGTACTGGAACGCCTGCACGAAGGTGATGCTGCGCATGCCCCCGGCGGCCACCGCCAGGCTCACCGCGCCGGCCACGACCACGCCCCCGACCCACTCGGGGGCCCCGGTCAGGATCTCCAGGGTCAGCCCGGCGCCCTGCAACTGCGGCAGCAGGTACAGCCAGCCCACCCCGAGGACGAACAGCACCGCGATCCGGCGCACCGCCCGGGACTGCAGGCGTGCCTCCGCGAAGTCGGGCAGCGTATAGGCGCCGGAGCGGCGCAGCGGGGCCGCGACCAGGGCGAGCAGCACCACGTACCCGGCGGTGTAGCCCACCGGGTACCAGAGCATCTGCGGCCCCTGGAGCAGCACCAGCCCGGCCACCCCGAGGAAGGAGGCGGCGGACAGGTACTCGCCGCTGATGGCCGCCGCGTTCAGCCGGGGCCCGACCGTGCGCGAGGCCACGTAGAAATCGGAGGTGGTGCGCGAGATCCGCAGGCCGAGCGCGCCCAGCAGGATCGTGACCAGGACGACGACGGCGACCGCGGTCAGCGCGTACGTCTGGTTCACCGGGCGGTCCTTCGGCTGGGGGAGCGGTCAGCGGAGTCTACGCACGGCCCCGGCGCGGGCGACAGGCACGCGGCGGGCCCGGCCCCGCGGCCGGGGACGGCCCGTGTCAGTGCGTGGCGCGCCGCATCAGCAGGTCGCGGAGCTCCCGCGCGTGCCGCCGGCTGACCTGGAGCTCCGCCGAGCCGACCCGGACCGTGGTGGTCCCCGCGTCCAGCCGCAGCTCCTCGATCCGGGAGAGCGCCACCAGGTGGCGGCGGTGGATGCGGACGAACCCGCGCTCCGCCCAGCGCTCCTCCAGCGTGGACAGCGGGATCCGGACCAGATGGCTGCCCTCGTCCGTGTGCAGGCGGGCGTAGTCGCCCTGCGCCTCGACATGGGCGATGTCGTCGATGGCCACGAAGCGGGTGACGCCGCCCAGTTCGACGGGGATCTGCTCCGGGCCGCGCCCGGCGGCGGCCGCCGGGGGCGCGGGCGGCGCCTCCCCGGTGCGGCCCAGCCGCTCGCAGGCCCGGCGCACGGCCTCGGCCAGCCGCTCGGGGCGTACGGGCTTGAGGACGTAGTCCACGGCCTTGAGGTCGAAGGCGTGGACGGCGAAGCCCTCGTGGGCGGTGACGAACACGATCAGCGGCGGCCGCGCGAACCCGGCCAGCAGCCGGGCGATGTCCAGGCCGGTCAGCCCGGCCATGTGGATGTCGAGGAAGACGACGTCGATGCCCTCGGGGCCGTCCGGGCCGGACTCCAGCGCGCGGGTGACCCGGCGCAGTGCGCCGGTGGCGTCCGAGGCGCCCTCCGCGCTGCGCACGCGGGGGTCCGCGCGCAGCAGGTAGAGCAGTTCCTCCAGGAGCGGCTTCTCGTCGTCGACAGCGAGCACGCGCAGCATGCGGCCGAGTCTAGGCCGTGCCGCGCGGATCCCGTCCGGGCCTGCGGCGGGCGGTGGGACGGAAGGCGCGGCCCCCGCCCCGGGGGGAGGGAGGGCGGGGGCCGCGCGGACCGTGGTGGGGGGAGAGGGGGCGTGGGGCGCCCCGGGGTCACTGGGTGGTGATCAGCTTGCCTTCGGGGGAGATGGCGTACCAGGTGCCGCCGACGCCCTGGCCGTTGGTGTCGCCGGGCTTCTTGTCCCCGGTGAAGGTGTAGACGGGCCAGCAGTCGACGGTCTGCTGCTTCTTGCCGTCGGGGCGGTCCATGACCCGGTAGTTCCGCTCGGTGATGCCCTTGGCGTTGCCCTTCTCCACCGGGGGCACCACCGGCCACTTGTTCAGGCAGTCGCCGACGCACTTGGAGACCATCGGCCAGGCGGTGTCGGGCTTGAAGCGGTAGACCGTCATGCCCTTGCCGTCGACGATGTGGTCGCCCAGCTTGGGGTCCTTGGCCACGGACAGGCCGGGGGCGGCCTCGCCCGCGCCCGCCTCGGCGGCGCCGCCCTCGGGCTTGCCGTAGTCGCCCTGGCCGTACCCTCCCTGGCCGCCCTCCGCCTTGCCCGGCTCCTTCTTCTCCGCCTCGCCCTTGTCGGCCTCGCCGGCCCCGGCGCCGCCGCCCTTGGCCGCCTTCTTGCCGTCGGGCGCCAGCGCGAACCACACCCCGCCGACGCCCTGCCCGTTCACGTCGCCCGCCTTGGTGTCCTTGGCGTAGCGGTAGGCGGGCCAGCCGCCGATCGTCAGCTGCTTGCTGCCGTCCCCGCGCACCACCTCGCCCAGCACCGCCGGGTCCATGCCGGCGGCGGCGGTGGCATCGCCCGCGGCGACCACGGGCCAGGTCTTCTCGCAGTCGCCCTCGCAGTTCGACTTCGGCGGCTTGGGGGTGTCCTTGTCGAAGCGGTAGAGGGTCATTCCGGCGCTGTCGGTGACGATCTGCCCGAGCTGTTCGTTGGAGACGGTCGCCAGCTGCCCGGCGGGTTTCGCCGCCGCGCCCGCGTCGGCGGCCGGATAGGCGGGCTGCGCGGCGGCGTTCGCGGCGGGCTGGGTGGTGTCGCCGGCCTTGTAGTCCGTCGTACCGCAGGCCGTCGCCGTGAGCGCTACGGCGATCGCGGCCGCGGCCAGAGTGGTTCCCCGCTTGATGCCCATCTTGATCTCTCCCACGTGTGGTGTCTCGCGTGGCCGCCACCGGAGCGGCGGCAACTGTGCTCAGGACACGCCGCCCGGGCCCGGATCTGTTCAGCCGGACCGGTGTGGGCTGTTTCACTCACCCGGGGCCGAACCCGGCCCGCCGCAGGGCCGTGACCACAGCGAGGCCGAGCACCTGGTGTCCGCTGTCGTTGGGGTGCAGGCCGTCCGCCAGGTGCTCCGGTCCGAGCAGGTCACGGCCCGGGAGCACGGCCAGCCGGTCGTCCCCGGCGGCGATCCGGTCCCGGGTGGCCCGCTCCATCGCGTCGCGCAGCGCGCCCAGGGTGGCGCCGAGCCGGTTCGGGGTGCGTTCGGCGTCCGGCCGCAGGACGGGGGAGACCAGCAGCAGCGGGGTGCGCGGGTGCCCCTGCCGGACCAGGTCGAGGAAGGCGCGCGTGGTCTCGTACAGCAGGGGTGCGGTGAAGGGGACCCGGGACCAGCAGTTGGTGCCGAAGGCGAGGGTGAGGACGTCGGCGGGCAGCCCGGCGAGCTGTTCGGCGGTGCTCAGCTCGCCGCGCGCGGCGCCCGCGTAGCCCAGGTTGACCGTGTCCCAGCCGAGGGCCCGGCCGGCGACGGCGGGCCAGCCGTGGGCGGGGCGGGTGGACCACCAGCCCTCGGTGATGGAGTCGCCGTGGACCACCCAGCGCGGGGCGGCCGGGGCCGGGGTCAGCTCCCCGCCGATCCCGCGCAGGCCGAGTACGACGGGGGACTGGTTCTCGGGCGGGTGGACGGTGAACGGGCCGTGCCCGCCGCCCAGTTCGATGCGTACGACGGCCTCCGCGGCCGGTTCCGTGAACACCTCGGTGACCACCCCGTGGCGGTCCCACAGCGCGAAGCCGTGGGCGAGGTCGCGCAGGGCGTCGGTGGGGCCGGGCACGGTGGCCCGGTAGCGGATCTCCACGGCGTGGGCGCTCCCGGTGGTGAACTCCAGCCGGACCCCGATCGGCAGGGTGGCCCGCTCGCCGGTGTCCCAGGGCAGCCGCATGGTGTCGGCCGGGTCGGCGCGCACCGGGCGGCCCCGGTCCAGCCAGGCGACCCCGCGCAGGAAGGGCCGCGGGTCCCGCCAGGGGCCTGGCCGGACCTCGTCGTGTGCCGGTGCGCTCATCCGTCGTCTCCGTTCGCCGGGCGGGTGGTCTCCGTACGCCGGACCCGCCCTCCGGTACGTCTGCCCACCTCATGGCCGGTCGGCACGCTGCGGGAGATCTGACGAACTGTCAAGAAAGGCGGTCGGAGGAGGGCTGCGCAGCGATCGATCATCCGCACGCAACAAAGGTCCATCCCGGACAGATCCGCGCAATGATCGTGCGGCAATGTGCAAGGATGGTGCATTACGGGCGGTATCTCTCAGCTCGTAGGCTCACTCGCTGTACGTGGAGTGGCGCGGACCGCCTGCTCGCGGTCCCCCATGCCCAGGCAGATCTCTGCCTGCTCCTGCTCAGGACCGCTGCGGTCGACGCCTTTCGTCCCCAACCGCAGTGTCAAAGGAGTCCCTCGTGCTCGATCACGGCCAGGCGCCCCCGCTCCTCGATGAGCCGCGCAAGCCTGTGAACCCGTTGCTGCGGCGCAAGCCCGTCGATCAGCTGGTCTCCGAGGGCGGCCAGGGAGAGGGCGGCGTCCTGCGCCGCTCGCTCACGATGTGGCAGCTGACGATGATCAGCATCGGCGCCACTCTGGGCACCGGCATCTTCGTCGTGCTCGGCGAGGCGGCCCCCAAGGCCGGTCCGGCCGTCACGATCTCCTTCATCATCGCGGGCCTCACCGCGCTGTTCTCCGCCCTCTCCTACGCGGAGCTGGCCGGCTCGGTGCCCGTCTCGGGCTCCTCGTACTCCTACTCGTACGCCACCATGGGCGAGTTCATCGCCTGGGTCTGCGGCTGGTGCCTGGTCCTGGAGTACGCCGTCTCCGTCTCCGCGGTGGCCGTCGGCTGGGGCCAGTACCTCAACGAGCTGCTCGAAGGCACCATCGGCGTCACCCTCCCCGAGAAGCTGTCCGCGGCCCCGCTCGGTGACGGCGGCTGGATCAACCTGCCGTCGCTGGTCGTCGTCCTGCTCGCCATGGTCTTCCTGATGCGTGGCGCCAAGGAGAGCGCCCGGATCAACACGATCATGGTCGTCATCAAGATCGTCACGCTGGTGCTCTTCATCGGCATCGGCGTCATGGGCATCAAGGCCGGCAACTACGCCCCGCTCGCCCCGCTCGGCGTCACCGGCATCAGCGCCGCCGCCTCCACCCTCTTCTTCTCCTACATCGGCTTCGACGCCGCCTCCACCGCCGGTGAAGAGGCCAAGAACCCGAAGAAGGACCTGCCCCGCGCGATCATGCTCTCGCTGGGCATCGTCACCATCCTGTACTGCCTCGTCGCCTTCGTCGCCGTCGGCGCCATGCCGTGGCAGGACTTCGAGGGCACCGAGGCCGCGCTCGCCCAGATCATGAACAACGTCACCGGCGGCACCTTCTGGGGCGTCGTCCTCGCCGCGGGCGCCGTCGTCGCCATCGCCTCCGTCGTCTTCGCCGTGCTCTACGGCCAGACCCGCATCCTCTTCGCGATGTCCCGCGACGGCCTCGTCCCCAAGGTCTTCGCCAAGGTCGACGCCAAGACCGGCGCCCCCCGCGCCAACGTGGTCATCGTCTCCCTCTTCTGTGGAGCCCTCGCCGCCTTCGTCCCGCTGGGCGAGCTGGCCAACGCCACCAGCATCGGCACGCTCTTCGCCTTCGCCCTGGTCAACATCGCCGTGGTGATCCTGCGCCGTACCAAGCCCGATATGCCGCGCACCTTCAAGGTCGCCCTCTTCCCCGTCACCCCGATCCTCGGCTTCCTCGCCTGCGGCTACATGATGTACAGCCTGCCGGTCGCCACGTGGGTCGCGTTCGGTGTCTGGATGGCCGTCGGAGTCGTGATCTACTTCCTCTACGGAATGCGCCGCTCCACCCTGGCGGTGGCCGCGGCCGAGGTACCGACAGAGAAGTGACCCACCCCCCGTGCGACTGAACGATCTCGACGAACGCATCGTGCACGCCCTCGCCGAGGACGCCCGCCGCTCCTACGCGGACATCGGCTCCGAGGTCGGACTCTCCGCACCCGCCGTCAAGCGGCGCGTGGACCGGCTGCGCGCCGAAGGCGCCATCACCGGCTTCACCGTCCGCGTGGACCCGGCGGCGCTGGGCTGGGAGACCGAGGGCTTCATCGAGATCTACTGCCGGCACAACACCTCGCCGGACGACATCCGGCGCGGACTGGAGCGCTACCCCGAGGTGGTGTCCGCGTCGACCGTCACCGGTGACGCGGACGCCGTCGTCCAGGTCTTCGCCTCCGACATGCGGCACTTCGAGCGGGTCCTGGAGCGCATCGCGGGCGAGCCCTTCGTGGAGCGCACCAAGTCCGTGCTGGTGCTCTCCCCGCTGCTGCGCCGCTTCACCTCGGGCGCACCGGCGTAGGCGCGGCGGAGCAAGCCTCCTGATCGCGGGCCCGGCACCTAAAACCAGGTGCCGGGCCCGCGGCGTACCCGGGAAGGTGTCCCGGTGAACCGTGAACTGATCTCGCACCTCGCCCACACCCACCACCCCGTCGCCGCCCCGCTGGCCGACACGTCCGTCGCCCGCCTCCTGGACCGCGCCCTGCCGCGGGGCACCGAGCGCGTCCTCGACCTCGGCTGCGGGCCCGGCGAATGGCTGCTGCGCGCCCTGCGCGGGCGCCCCGGCGTCCGCGCCACCGGCGTGGACATCTCCGCCACCGCCCTCGACCGGGCCTCCCGTACCGCCGAGGCCCTCGGCGTCGCCGACCGGCTCACCCTGCGCCGGGAGCCCGCCGCCGAGTACACCGCCCCGCACCCCTTCGAGCTCGCCCTCAGCATCGGCGCCACCCACGCCTTCGGCGGGCTGCTGCCGACCCTCGACGCCCTCGGCGCCCACCTCGCCCCGGACGGGCACGTCCTGATCGGCGAGGGCTACTGGGAGCACCCGCCCACCCCCGCCGACCTCGACGTCATCGGCCCCCTCGCCGACCTGCCCGGCACCGTCGACCAGGTCACAGCGGCCGGCTGGACCCCGGTGTACGGTCATCTCAGCACCCGCGAGGAACGCGACGACTACGAATGGTCGTGGACCGGGTCCCTGGCCGCCTGGGCCCTGGACCACCCCGGCCACCCGGACAGCGCCGAAGCCCTCGCCACGGCCACCGCGCACCGCACCGAATGGCTGCGCGGATACCGCGCCACCTGGGGTTTCGCCACCCTCCTGCTGCGGCGTACCGGGGGCTGAGGCGGCGGCCCGGGGGCCGGTCGCGTACCGGTCGGGTACGGGCCCCGCGCGAGCCTCGCACGGGTCCCGCGCGAGCCGCGCAACGAATCGCCGTAATCGGCCCTCAAGGCGCAACGAATCGCACCGCAGCGCGCAACATCGGCGCCTTGTTGCGCCGGGTGGGCGAAACGTACCGTTTACAGGACCGCACCCACCCCACCTGCCACAGAGGTATGTACATGCCCACGCTGCGCACCGCCCTCCTCCAGAGCTCCGGACGGCTCGGCGACGTCGCCGAGAACCTCAAGGCGCTCGACGAGGCCGCCGCGCGCGCCGCACGGGGTGGGGCCGGGCTGCTGGTCACCTCGGAGATGTTCCTCACCGGCTACGCGCTCGACCTCGACGCCGTCCCCGGACACGCCGAGCCCCGCGACGGCGAGTCCGCCCGGACCATCGCCGCCATCGCCCGCCGCCACGGCGTCGCCGTCCTCTACGGCTACCCCGAGCGCGACGGCGAGGCGGTCTACAACTCCGCGCAGCTCATCGGCCCCGACGGCGCCTTCCTCGCGAACTACCGCAAGACCCACCTCTTCGGCTGCTTCGAGCAGGACGCCTTCAC
Source organism: Streptomyces sp. NPDC047014 (assembly GCF_040644195.1). Classification (NCBI taxonomy): domain Bacteria; kingdom Bacillati; phylum Actinomycetota; class Actinomycetes; order Kitasatosporales; family Streptomycetaceae; genus Streptomyces; species Streptomyces sp. NPDC047014. Next base: position 164,839 of record NZ_JBEYVX010000006.1, read on the forward strand.
CCCCGGCGACATCCCCGTCGTCCAGGCCGACCTCGGCGGCATCCGCGTGGGCATCATGATCTGCTACGACGTGGAGTTCCCCGAGAACGTCCGCGCCCACGCCCTGGCCGGCACCGACCTCCTCCTCGTGCCGACCGCGCAGATGCACCCCTTCCAGTTCGTCGCCGAGCACGTGGTGCCCGTACGCGCCTTCGAGAACCAGATGTACGTCGCGTACGTCAACCGCACCGGCCCCGAGGGCGAGTTCGAGTTCGTCGGCCTCAGCTGCCTCGCCAGCCCCGACGGCACCACCCGTACCCGTGCCGGGCGCGGCGAGGAGATGGTCTTCGGCGAGGTCGACCCCGTGCTGCTCGGCGCCTCGCGCGAGAACAACCCCTACCTGCGCGACCGGCGCCCCGGGCTGTACGCCTCCCTCGTCTGACCCGCGCCCCCTCTTCCGCCCCCCACCGCTCCACCCCCTGAGCCCTGCCCAAGGAGTCCGACCCATGACGTCCACGGTGCCCACGACCGCCGTTCCGCACAGCGACGGCCAGCCGCCGATCACCATGTTCGGGCCGGACTTCCCCTACGCCTACGACGACTTCCTCGCCCACCCGGCGGGCCTCGGGCAGATACCCGCGACCGAGCTGGGCACCGAGGTCGCCGTCATCGGCGGCGGGCTCTCCGGCATCATCTCGGCCTACGAGCTGATGAAGATGGGCCTCAAGCCCGTCGTCTACGAGGCCGACCAGATCGGCGGCCGGCTGCGCACCGTGGGCTTCGAGGGCGCCGGGACCGAGGGACTGACGGCGGAGATGGGCGCCATGCGCTTCCCGCCCTCCTCCACCGCGCTCCAGCACTACATCGACCTCGTGGGCCTGGTCACCGAGCCCTTCCCGAACCCGCTGGCCGAGGCCACCCCCTCCACCGTCGTGGACCTCAAGGGCGAGACCCACTACGCCGAGACCATCGCCGACCTCCCGCAGGTCTACCGCGATGTCGCCGCCGCGTGGAACGCCTGCCTCGAAGAGGGCGCCGACTTCTCCGACATGAACACCGCGATGCGCGAGCGGGACGTCCCGCGCATCCGCGAGATCTGGGCCCGGCTGGTCGAGAAGCTCGACGACGAGACCTTCTACGGCTACCTCTGCAAGTCCGAAGCCTTCCAGTCCTTCCGCAAGCGCGAGATCTTCGGCCAGGTCGGCTTCGGCACCGGCGGCTGGGACACCGACTTCCCGAACTCCATCCTGGAGATCCTGCGCGTCGTCTACACCGAGGCGGACGACCACCACCGCGGCATCGTCGGCGGCTCGCAGCAGCTGCCGGTGCGCCTGTGGGAGCGCGAGCCGGAGAAGATCGTGCACTGGGCGCAGGGCACCTCGCTGTCCTCCCTGCACGACGGCACCCCGCGCCCGGCGGTCACCCGCCTGCACCGGACGGCCGGCAACCGGATCACGGTGACCGACTCCTCCGGCGACATCCGCACCTACCGTGCGGCGATCTTCACGGCCCAGTCGTGGATGCTGCTGTCGAAGATCGCGTGCGACGACACGCTGTTCCCGATCGACCACTGGACGGCGATCGAGCGCACCCACTACATGGAGTCGAGCAAGCTCTTCATCCCGGTGGACCGGCCGTTCTGGCTGGACAAGGCCGTCGACGACAAGGGCGAGCCGACGGGCCGCGACGTCATGTCGATGACGCTGACGGACCGGATGACGCGCGGCACGTACCTGCTGGACAACGGCCCGGACAAGCCGGCCGTCATCTGCCTCTCGTACACCTGGTGCGACGACAGCCTCAAGTGGCTGCCGCTGTCCGCGGCCGAGCGGATGGAGGTCATGCTCAAGTCCCTCGGCGAGATCTACCCCAAGGTCGACATCCGCCGCCACATCATCGGCAACCCGGTGACGGTGTCCTGGGAGAACGAGCCGTACTTCATGGGCGCGTTCAAGGCCAACCTCCCCGGCCACTACCGCTACCAGCGCCGCCTGTTCACCCACTTCATGCAGGACGGCCTCCCCGAGGACAAGCGCGGCATCTTCCTCGCGGGCGACGACATCTCCTGGACGGCGGGCTGGGCCGAGGGCGCCGTCCAGACGGCCCTGAACGCGGTCTGGGGCGTCATGCACCACCTGGGCGGCTCCACGGACTCCACCAACCCGGGCCCGGGCGACGTCTACGAGGACATCGCCCCGGTCGAACTCCCGGAGGACTGACCGAGCCGGTCCCCTGAAACCACGGGCCGCCCCCACGCGAACAGCGCGGCGGCGGCCCGTACTCACGCCCGCTCACCCCCGCGCCGGGGCGGTCCGCGTCCACAGGAGTTTCCAGCGGGCCGTGTGTTCGGCCAGTTGCTGGGGTGAGGGGTGGGTGGGGAGGAGGGCGAGGCTGATTCCGCAGGGGGCGCATGTGCGGTGGGCGGTGTGGCCGTCGTGCCGTTCCGCCGTGCCGTGGTCCGCCCCGCACAGCGGGCAGCCCGCCGCCGGGTCCCCGGGACGGGCGCGCATGATCCGCGGCATCAGCGCGGGCAGCGGCCCCGTCGGGTGGATCTCGGGGTCGGGGCACCACAGCATCCGCGTCGGCGCGGGAGGCTCCGGGACGCGCCGCCCCGCCCCCTTCTGGACGCGGCGCCCGGCCTCCCACGCGCGCTGTCCGGACAGCCAGATCTCCCGCGCGGCATGCAGCTCCTCCACGGCCCGGACGAGCGCCCCCGGGTCCCGTTCCAGCTCGGCGGGGATGCCCGCGCTGCGGCACAGGTGGTGGTAGGTCGCGCGGAAGCCGTACGGGGCGAACTCCGTCAGGCACGTGCGCAGCGCGGACAGGCGGCGGTGGGCCGGCCGGGCGGTGTCGTGCACCCGCAGGCGGTGCGTGGCGAAGCTGGTCACAAGGGGGAGGGTAGGCGTGGCGGGCCCGGGGTCAGGGGGTGGGGGTCAGGAGGCAGCGGCCTACCAGGCCGACGCCGGCGTCCAGGGTGGTGCGGAAGTCCTCGGCCAGGTCGGGGGAGCGGCGGAGGGTCCACAGGAGGCGGGCGGCGGCCCAGGCGCCGGAGCGGGCGCGTTCCAGGCTCCACGAGCCGACCAGGTGGGTCAGCGGGTCGGCGATCTCCAGCAGGTCCGGGCCCGGCATCAGGTCCTCCCGGATGTGCTCCTCCAGGGCGACCAGGGTGTCGCCGACCCGGTCGAAGTCCGCCTCCAGGGAACGCGGTTCGCAGTCCAGCTCACCGCAGGTGGCCACCACCGCCAGCGCCAGGTCGTGGCCGATGTGCGCGTTGATCCCGGCCAGCGCGTGCTGGAGCGGGCGGATCCCGGGGTGGCGGCGGTACTGGAGCAGCGGCCGCCAGCAGGCCGGGGCCCGGTCCGCCTCCACCGCCGTCAGGTAGTGCTCGGCGAAGCGGACGCCCAGCGTCTCGGCCCGCCGCGGCGCGGGGAAGTCCCCGGCCTCGATGCGCCGGTGCAGGGCCTCCGTGACCGTCAGGTAGACCCGGTTGAAGACGGCGACGCCGTCCTGCGGCGGAAGCCGCTCCTCCAGGGCGCGCATCCGCGCCAGCACCGCATCCATGGGAGGAACAGTCGCAGGCGCCGCCGCCGATCCGGGGAACTTGGCCGTACGCTTCCCCGGTTCGGGCGAAACCGCGTCAACGGGGCTTGCCCTGAGCCTCCCCGCCGTCGTCGTAGGCGGACGTGCCCGCGTCGAGCAGCGGCTCCTGCGTCTTGAGGTGCGCCGGGGCGAGGGCCCGCAGCGCGTGGTAGCCGCCGATCACCACGATCGTGCCCAGCGCGATCCCGCCCAGCTCGAAGCTGTCGGTGATCTGGAGCTTCACCCCGCCGATGCCGATGATGATGCCCGCCGCGGCCGGCACCAGGTTCAGCGGATTGCGCAGGTCCACCCGCCCGTTCAGCCAGATCTGCGCGCCGAGCAGGCCGATCATCCCGTACAGGATCACCGTGATGCCGCCGAGCACCCCGCCCGGGATCGCCGCGACGACCGCGCCGAACTTGGGGCACAGCCCGAAGAGCAGCGCGAAGCCCGCCGCCGCCCAGTACGCCGCCGTCGAGTAGACCTGGGTGGCCGCCATCACGCCGATGTTCTCGGAGTACGTGGTGTTCGGCGGGCCGCCCACCGCCGTGGACAGCATCGACGCCGCGCCGTCCGCCGCGATGGCCGTGCCCAGCTTGTCGTCGAGCGGGTCGCCGGTCATCTCGCCCACGGCCTTGATGTGCCCCGCGTTCTCCGCGATCAGCGCGATCACCACGGGCAGCGCGATCAGGATCGCCGACCAGTCGAAGGTCGGCCCGTGGAAGGACGGCAGCCCGATCCAGTCGGCCTTGCCGACCGCCGAGAAGTCCAGCCGCCAGTGGTCGACGGCCGCCTCCCCGCCCACCGTCGAGTGGATCTTCCCGAAGACCAGGTCGGAGAGCCAGGAGAGCAGGTACCCGAAGACCAGCCCGAGGAAGATCGCGATACGCGACCAGAATCCCCGCAGGCACACCACCGCGAAGCCGGTGAACAGCATGGTCAGCAGCGCCGTCCACTGGTCCTGCGGCCAGTACGTGCTCGCCGTCACCGGCGCCAGGTTGAAGCCGATCAGCATCACCACCGCGCCCGTCACCACCGGCGGCATCGCCGCGTGGATGATCCGCGCCCCGAACCGCTGGACGGCCAGCCCCGCCAGGAACAGCGCCCCGCCGACGACGAACACCGCGCCCGTCACCACCGAGCTGTCCCCGCCCGAGGCCCGGATCGCGGCCGCGACACCGACGAAGGACAGCGAGCAGCCCAGGTACGAGGGGACCCGGCCGCGCGTCGCCAGCAGGAAGATGGCCGTCGCGATCCCGGACATCATGATCGCCAGGTTCGGGTCCAGCCCCATCAGCACCGGCGCGACAAAACTCGCCCCGAACATCGCCACGACGTGCTGGGCGCCCAGCCCGGCGGTCCGCGGCCACGACAGCCGCTCCTCCGGCCGGACCACCGCGCCGGGGGCGGGGGTCCGCCCGTCTCCGTGCAGGGTCCAGCCCACGCCGAGGCCCATGTTCCACTCCTGTTCTCCGGATCACAGCTCCGGCTGCGCACACGTCGAGGCCGCAGCGCACGGGATGCCGCTGCGGCCGGTCGACATATTACGGCCGTATATCTACGGGTTCGTCGCGGTCGGCCGGCCCGGCCTCCCCGGCGATCCCGCCCCCAGCCTGCCCCACCGGCCCCTTCGGGCGCAGCACCGAGGCCCCCAGGACCAGCGCGAACGCCAGGACGGTCACCAGCCCGAAGGACACCACCAGCGAGGTGGCGTCCGCCACCGCGCCGATCGCCGAGGGCGCGATCAGCCCCGAGGTGTACGTGATCGTCGCGACGCCCGCGATGGCCTGCGCCGGAGCCGGCCCGCTGCGCCCCGCCGCGGCGAAGGCCAGCGGCACCACCACCGCGATGCCGAGCCCGATCAGCCCGAAGCCGGCCAGCGCCCCCGCCGGATGCCGGACGCCGACGACGAGCAGCCCGCCGAGGGTGGCCAGTACGCCGCCCGCGCGGACCGTGCGCACCGGCCCGAAGCGGTCCACCACGCGGTCGCCCACGAGCCGGGCCACGGCCATGGTGAGCGCGAAGGCGGTGGTGGAGGCGGCCGCGAGGCCCGCGTCGGAGTCGAGCACGTCCCGCAGGTACACCGCGGACCAGTCCAGGCTCGCGCCCTCGGCGAAGACCGCGCAGAAGCCGATGGCGCCGATGAGCAGCGCGGACCGCGGCGGCAGCGCGAAATGCGGCGGCGCCTGCGCGTCCTCCTCGCTGCGCAGGTCCAGCACCCCCTGTACGGCGACCAGCCCGGCCGCGGTCAGGAACAGCGCGGCGACGAGGTGGTGCGGCCGGGCGTCGATCTCCGCGTGCGCGGCGACCGTACCGGCGGCCGAGCCGAGCAGGGCGCCGACGCTCCACATGCCGTGCAGGGAGGACATGATCGAGCGGCCGAGCCGGTTCTCGGTCTCCACCCCGAGCGCGTTCATCGCCACGTCCGACATGCCCGCGGTGGCCCCGTAGACGAAGAGGGCCAGACACAGGGCGGGCAGGTTCGGGGCGAGGCTCGGCAGGATCAGCGAGAGGGTCCACAGGACGAGCAGCCCGCGCAGCGCGGGGCGGGCGCCGAAGCGGTGGTTGATCCGCCCGGCCAGCGGCATCGCGAGCGCGGCGCCCAGGGCCGGGGCGGCCAGCGCGAGCCCCAGGGTGCCCGCACCGAGGCCCGCGTTCTCCTGGATCCACGGGATACGGGTGGCGAAGGAGCCGGTGACGGCGCCGTGGACGCAGAACACGGCGGCGATGGCGATACGGGCACGGCGCAGCCGCGCCGGGCTGAAATGGGGGTCCCCGGTCATGCGCCTTAAACTATCAGGAACCCTGCCTGATAGATAAGACGTATGTTCCACCCATCACTCCCTAGGATGAGCGCGTGACCTCAGCCCTCTCGCCCGCCTCCCCGAGCACGGCCCGAGCCATCAACGACCGGCTGGCCCTCACCCTCCTCCAGGAGGAGGGCCCGCTGACGGCGAGCCGGCTCAAGGCGCTCACCGGACTGTCCCGGCCGTCCGTCGCCGACCTCGTCGAACGGCTGGCCGCCGCCGGCCTGATCGAGATCGTCGGGGAGTCCGCCGAGCAGCGCCGCGGCCCCAACGCCAAGCTGTACGGGATCGTCGCCCGCCGCGCCCATCTCGCGGCCCTCGACGTCCGCACGGACAGCGCCACCGCCGTGGTCACCGACCTCCTCGGGCGGCCCCTCGCGGAAGCCGCCCTGCCCGTGGGCGCACCGGCCGACGCGCTCGCCGTGCTGCGCCGCACGGCCCGCGAGGCCGGGGCCGAGGCCCTGCACACCGTGATGGTCGGCGCCCCCGGGCTGGTCGCGCCCGCCACGGGCGAACTCCGCGACACCAGTGGCCTCCCGGCCTGGCACCGCGACCTGGTCGCCCTCCTCCAGCGCGAACTGCCCGCGCGGGTCCTCGTCGAGAACGAGACCAACCTCGCGGCCGTCGCCGAGCAGCGCCTCGGGGCCGCCCGCGACCTCGACTCCTTCGTCCTGCTCTGGCTGGGCGCGGGGGTCGGCGCGGCGGTGGTCCTGGACGGCCGGCTGCGCCGGGGCGCCTCCGGCGGGGCGGGCGAGATCGGCTTCCTCCCGGTCCCGGGCACCGGCGGCCTGCCCTCGGCCACCGGCTGCGAGGGCGGATTCCACGCCCTGGCGGGCCGGGGCGCGGTGGCCGCGCTCGCCGCGGAGCACGGCTTCGCCGGGAGCCCGGAGGAGGCGGTGGCGGGCGCGGCCGGCGAGGGCTTCCTGGACGCCCTGGCCGAACGCCTGGCCCTCGGCGCGGCCGCCGTCGCCGCCGTCCTCGACCCGGGCTGCGTGATCCTCGCCGGCGGCCTGGGCCGGGCGGGCGGCCCGCCCCTGGCCGACCGCGTGGCGGCCCGCCTGGGCGCCCTCACCCCGGTCCCGACCGCGGTCCGGGCCACGGAGCTCGGTGACCCGGCCATCCTCGCGGGCGCCCGCCTCGCTGCCCGCGCCGCTGCCCAGGAACTCCTGTTCGGGGCGCCGGTGGCCCGCTGAGGCGCGGAAAGCCGGGGGAGTCCCCGGCGGTCCTCAGGAAGGGGACAACTGCCGTCGCAGGAAGGCCAGCTTTTCCGGGTTGATCACCGCGTTCACCGCGCTGACCAGCTCCCCGTCGAACTCCAGCGCCAGCACCGCCACCTCGCCGGCCTCCCCGAACACCAGCGCGGGCGAGCCGTTGATCTCTGCCATGCCGACCGGGACGCCGGCCACGTAGCGCTCCATCGCGCCCAGCGCGAACCGGGCCACCTTGTCCCGGCCCAGGACCGGCCGCCGGGCCGCGCCGACGATCCCGCCGCCGTCCGCCACGTACCGCACGTCGGCCGTCAGCAGGCCCTCCAGCCGGGCCAGGTCCCCGTCGCGCGCCGCCGTCAGGAAGCCCTCCACGAAGCCGCGCACCCGCTCCGGATCCGCCGTGAACCGCCGCGCCGCGTCTCCCCGGTCCGCCGCCAGCCGGGCGGCCGCCCGCCGGTACAGCTGGCGGCAGTTGGGTTCGGTGAGGTCCAGCAGGGCGGCGATCTCCCGGTGGCCGTAGGCGAACGCCTCGCGCAGTACGTACACCGCCCGCTCCACCGGTGTGAGCCGTTCCAGCAGCAGGAGCGCCGCCAGGGACACCCCGTCCCGCTGCTCCGCCGACTCCAGCGGGCCGAGGGTGCCGTCCGCGGTGAGCACGGGCTCCGGGAGCCAGGGCCCGGTGTACGCCTCGTGCCGGGCGCGCGCCGAGGTCAGGCTGTTGAGGCAGAGATTCGTGACGACCTTGGCCAGCCAGGCGCCGGGGTGCTCGATGGCGGCGCGGTCGGCGGAGTCCCAGCGCAGATAGGCGTCCTGCACGATGTCCTCGGCCTCGGTGGCGGAGCCCAGCATGCGGTAGGCGATGCCGAACATGCGCGGCCGGTGCCGCTCGAATTCCGCTGCGGGGGCGGGGCCGGGTGAGATCACCCGGCCACCCTACGAGGGCCCGTACGGGGGTGGCGGAACGGGCGAGGACCCGGTGGCCGCCGGGCCACCGGGTCCTCACGTACGTACGGCTGTCAGGGCCGGCCGGTCAGCAGGCGCCCTGGTCCTTCCAGACGCCCCAGTCGCCGGTGGTGCCGGGCTCCTCGTTCTGCGTCCACCACTGGGCCTTCCAGGTGCGGCCCTTGTGGGAGACCAGGTTCCCGCTGTTGTAGACCGTGCCCGCCACATACGCCGGGCTGGTGCAGGTGCCGCCCGGCGGGGTGGTCGGGGGCGTGGTCGGCGGGGTCGTGGGCGGGGTGGTCGGGGGAGTGGTGGGCGGGGTGCTGCCGCCGCCCGGCTCACCGACCGTGGTGCCGCGCGCCAGGTCCCCGGCGAGGGCGTACGTCGTACCGGAGATGTTCACCGTCCAGTTGGTGGGGGTGGACACCGGCAGGTAGTAGTTGAAGGCCAGGTCGACCGAGGCGCCCGGGGCCAGCGACTGCCAGGCCGGGAGCTTGAGCGACACCCGGTGGAAGTCGCCCTTCAGACCGCCCACGTTGCTGCCCGTGTGACCGCTGCTGATGATCTTCGTACCGAAGCCGGACTGGTCGGAGGCATTGTTCGGGGCCGAGGTCGCGTAGTCGAACTGGAACTCGGTGCCGCCGGGCAGCGCGGTCTTCGTGTTGTTGGTGATCTTGATCTTCGGGGTGATCGGGTAGTTCGAGTCACCGAGCTTGAACTCGGTGAACTCGGTCCTGATGTCCACCGCCTGGGTGGGCAGCGCGGTGGCGCCCGCCTTCTTCGCCCCGTACGGGGTGGCAGCCTTGAACTTGTCGTACATCAGCGAGGTGAGCGTGGAGCCCATCTCGTACTGGCCCTTGGCCGCGTTCCAGCCGTAGTCGCCGGCCATCTCCCAGACCATGGTGCCGCCGATGCCGCGGTCCACCACGTAGTCGGCCTTGGCGGCCACCGACTGCTCGTCCTCGGTGGAGAGGAAGACCTTCTTCTGCGCGTTCCACAGCCACGGCGCGACCAGGGTCGAGTCGTACTTGCGGGCGTAGGTGCCGCTCAGCGCGGTGTTCGCCGGGAAGCCGTACTGGGTGACGTAGTCGCCCACGATCCCCTTCTCCAGGTTCTTGGCGTGCCACATCGGGTTCGAGCCCGCGGGGGACTCGTTGCCGTTGTCGTCCTTGTCGTGCCACAGGTTGTCGATGCCGACCGCGCCGTCACCGCACTTGGTCAGCCCCGAGCCGGCCGGGCAGCTGGTCGCGGACGCCTTGCCCCACAGGCCGTCGGTGCCGCCCTGCACGTTCTTGTGGCCGCGGGTGTAGTACGGCAGGCCGATGTTGATCCGGCCGGCCGGCATGGAGCCGCGGAAGTAGTGGTAGGCCCAGTCGGTGTTCAGGTAGCCGATGCCGCCGTACTGCTGGGAGCCGTAGACCCCGGCCGCGGCGAGCTCGCCGTCCTTGCCGTCGTCGAAGAGCGAGGCGTTGGGGCCGACGTACTCGTTCCAGGCACCGTGCAGGTCGTAGGACATGATGTTGACGTAGTCCAGGTACCGCTGCATCTGGAACGTCTCCATGCCGCGCAGCAGGTAGCCGGAGGAGGGGGCGGCGACGGTCAGCATGTAGTGCTTGCCGTCGGCGGCGCCGGCCGTGTCCAGCTTCTGGCGCAGGCTCTTCATCAGGGCGTCGTAGCCCTTGACCAGGCCGGCGCGGCGGGCGTTGGCGATCTGCCAGTCCAGCGGGTTGCCCGCGTCCTTCATCGTGGTCGGGTACTCGTAGTCGATGTCGACGCCGTTGAACCCGTACTTCTTGATGAAGGCGACGGCGGAGTCCGCGAAGGTGTCGATGCCCGCCTGGTTGACCGAGCCGTCCGCGTTGGTGGCCATGCTGTAGAAGCCGCCGGAGGCCACGCGCTTGCCGTCCGCGCCGAAGTAGCCGCCGGTCTCGGCCCAGCCGCCGACGGAGATCAGCGTCTTCACCTGGGGGTGCTGCTTCTTGTACTTCGTCAGCAGGTTGAAGTGGCCCTTGTAGGGGAGCGAGGGGTCCATCTCGGCCCCGGCCACGCCCGGCCAGGTCATTCCGGTGGCCTCGTTCGTGGCGCTGTCGGCCCCGACCGAGATCTTGTTGTCGCCGCCGACGTGCGCGAAGGCGTAGTTGATGTGGGTGACCTTGTCCCACGGGATGTTGTTGACCAGGTACGACGGCTGGCCGTTCTTGCCGGTGCGCCAGCCGGTGAAGTAGCCGATGACGCGGCGCTGGTGGTCGGCGCCCATCTTCTCGCGGCCCTCGGTGTCGTAGACCGAGCAGTACGGGACGTCCACACCGGCCGTCTTGTAGAGCCCGTCGGGACGGCAGCTCTCGTTGTCTGCCGCGTGCGAGACGCCCGCCGAGAGGCCGCCGACCAGCAGTCCGGCGATCGCGGCGCCGGATGCCAGGAGCATCGCTCTCGTACGTGTGGGGGACAGCATGGTGCCTCCTGGGGAGGGGAGGATGCAGGACACAAGTGGACACAACATGAAGCAACGTGACGTGTACGGAGGCTCGTTGAAGCGCGTCGGCCCGTGACGTGCGCACATCTGACGGGCTGTTCCCGGGGAGATGAAGGGAACGTTAAGAGGACTAGACCAACCCGTCAATAGGTCTGGACCAAAGCCGGTAAGGCGGGGTGCGGCTGCCCGTGCGGCTGTCCGTGCGGCTCCCTGCGCGGTTCCCCGTACGCCCCCCCCGTGCGCCGCGCCGCGCTCCACCCGTCCGCGTCACCCTCCGGGCACTCGCTGTGAGCCAGGCCACACCGCATCACCCGCATGGCGGTGGATCGCGCGTGGCAAACTGGCTGGAGTACCAGTAGCAGCGCACTCCGGGGTCGGTGCAATTCCGAACCGGCGGTTATAGTCCGCGACCCGTCCGCAGCCAGCGGCCGGTTGACCAGGTGAGATTCCTGGACCGACGGTTAAAGTCCGGATGGGAGGCAGTGCGCGGCGGGCCAGTCACCGGTACGCCGCCGTCGGCGGTTCGTCGGCGCACCCTCGCGGGTGCCGCCCGGTCGAGCCGTTTTTCCGGCCTCGGCGTCCCCTGTGCGCTGTTCCGCTCCATCTGTCGTATCCCGACAGGCCCCGGAGTCCGTGCCCGATGAGGCAGGAGGACCCGGTGGCGCACCACGCCGCGCAGACCGCACCCGACGCGGACACCCGCGCCATGCGCCGAGCCGTCGCGCTCGCCGCCCGCGGCCTCGGCCACACCAGCCCCAACCCCGTCGTCGGCTGCGTCATCACCGACGCCTCCGGCGCCGTCGTCGGCGAGGGCTGGCACCAGCGGGCCGGCGGCCCCCACGCCGAGGTCCACGCCCTGCGCGCGGCCGGCGAAGCGGCCCGTGGCGGCACCGCGTACGTCACCCTCGAACCCTGCAACCACACCGGCCGCACCGGCCCCTGCGCCCAAGCCCTCGCCGAGGCCGGGATCACCCGCGTGGTCTACGCCGTCCCCGACCCGAACCCGCAGGCCAGCGGCGGCGGCGCCACCCTGCGCGCCGCCGGGATCGCCACCACGGCCGGGCTCCTCGCCGACGAGGCCGAGGCCGGGAACACCGCCTGGCTGACCTCCGTACGCCTGGGCCGCCCCCACGTGCTGTGGAAGTACGCCGCCACCCTCGACGGCCGGATCGCCGCCGCCGACGGCAGCAGCCGCTGGATCAGCTGCGCCGAGTCCCGCGCCGACGTCCACCGGCTGCGCGCCGAGGCCGACGCCGTCGTCGTCGGCACCGGGACCCTGCGCGCCGACGACCCCCACCTGGCCGTCCGCGGCATCGACGGCGCCACCCAGCCGCTGCGCGTGGTCCTGGACACCCGGGCCACCGTCACACCCGGCGCCCGGGTCCTGGACGGGGCCGCGCCCACCCTGATCGCCGTCGCCGACGACCTCGACGCCGCCGCCACCCGCCACCTCGCGGGCCGCGACCTGGCCCGGCTGCCGCGCGAGGGCGGCGGCCTCTCCGTCCGCGCCCTCCTCGCCGAACTGCACCGGCGCGGCGTCCGCTCCGTCCTCCTCGAAGGCGGCCCCACCCTGGCCGGCGCCTTCGTCGCCGCCGGAGCCGTCGACACCGTCGTCGGCTACCTCGCCCCCGTCCTCCTCGGCGCCGGGCCCGCCGCCCTCGCCGACGCCGGCATCGGCACCCTCACCGAAGCGCTCCGGCTGCGGATCACCGCCACCGACCGCATCGGCACCGACCTGCGCATCACCGCCGTCCCCGCGACGACGCCCGTCCCCACAGCCCCCAAGGAGCACTGAGTGTTCACCGGAATCGTCGAAGAACTGGGCGAGGTCACCGCCGTCGAGCAGCTGGCGGAAGCCTCCCGCTTCCGGCTGCGCGGCCCCGTCGTCACCGAGGACGCCAAGCACGGCGACTCGATCGCGGTCAACGGCGTCTGCCTCACCGTCGTGGAGACCGCCGACGGCGAGTTCACCGCCGACGTCATGCAGGAGACCCTGAACCGCTCCAGCCTCGGCGCCCTGACCGCCGGCTCCCGCGTCAACCTGGAACGCCCCATGGCCCTCGGCGGACGCCTCGGCGGCCACCTCGTCCAGGGCCATGTGGACGGCACCGGCGAGATCCTCGACCGCACCCCCTCCGAGCACTGGGAACTCGTCAAGGTCGCCCTGCCCGCCCACCTCTCCCGCTATGTCGTGGAGAAGGGCTCCATCACCGTCGACGGCGTCAGCCTCACCGTGGTCGAAGCCGCGGCCGACTGGTTCACCATCAGCCTCATCCCCACCACCCTCGCCCTGACCACCCTCGGCATCAAGAAGCCCGGCGACCCGGTCAACCTGGAGGTCGACGTCCTCGCCAAGTACGTCGAACGCCTCCTCGCCGCCGGCGTCGACCCGCTGCACGCGACGGGAGAAACCCGGTGAGCGCCCTGGACTGGCTCAACGCCGAAGCCTTCACCGTCTTCGGCCAGAAGGTCATCTGGTCCGACATGATCGGCAACCTGATGGGCCTCGCCGCCCTCGCCCTCGGCTGGCGCCGCTCCCTGTGGACCTGGCCCGCCCAGCTGCTCTCCGGCCTGATCCTCATCGCCGCCTACGCCTCCGCCCACCTCGCGGGCGGCGTCGGCAAGCAGCTCCTCGTCATCGGCGTGGCCGTCTTCGGCTGGATCAGCTGGCGGCGCGGCGCCCGGCAGGCGCAGGACGGCTCCCTCGCCGTGCGCACCGCCACCTGGACCGAACGCGGCCTGCTCCTCGCCGGAGCCGCCCTCGGCACCCTCGCCGTCGGCGGCCTGTTCACCCTCTACCCCTCGCTGTCCTGGAGCCCCTGGGCCGACGCCTACATCTTCGTCGGCACCATCGTCGCCATGGTCGCCCAGGCCCGCGGCCTCGTGGAGTTCTGGTTCGCCTGGCTCCTCGTCGACCTCGTCGGCGTCCCCCTCGCCTTCAGCAACGGCCTGGCCTTCTCCGGCCTCGTCTACGTCGTCTACTTCGCCCTCGTGCTGTGGGGTGCCCACGACTGGTACCAGCGCTCCCGCACCGACACCGCCCCGGCCCTCGAAGGAGCAGCGGCATGACCAGCCTCAAGCCCGTGCCCGACATCCCCGAAGAGACCTTCCGCCTCGACCCGGTCGAGCAGGCCATCCGCGACATCGCCGCGGGCCGCCCCGTCGTCGTCGTCGACGACGAGGACCGCGAGAACGAGGGCGACCTCGTCATCGCCGCCGAGAAGGCCACCCCCGAGATCATCGCCTTCATGATGAGCGAGTGCCGCGGCCTGATCTGCGCCCCCATGGAGAGCGACGAGCTGGAACGGCTCGAACTCCCGCAGATGGTCCAGGACAACACCGAGTCGATGAAGACCGCCTTCACCGTCTCCGTCGACGCGAGCGCCGCCCACGGCGTCTCCACCGGCATCTCCGCCGCCGACCGCGCCACCACCCTGCGCCTCCTTGCCGACGGCGCCAGCGGCCCCGGCGACTTCGTCCGCCCCGGCCACATCTTCCCGCTGCGCGCCCGGCCCGGCGGCGTCCTCGTCCGCAACGGCCACACCGAGGCCGCCGTCGACCTCGCCCGCCTCGCGGGCCTGCGCCCGGCCGGCGCCATCGTGGAGATCGCCGGCGAGGACGGCGTCATGCTGCGGCTGCCCGAGCTGATCCCCTTCGCCCGCAAGCACGGCCTGACGATCATCTCCATCGAGGACCTGATCGCCTACCGCCGCTCCGCCGAGCCCACCGTGCGCCGCGAGGCCGAGGTCAGCCTGCCCACCGCCTTCGGGGCGTTCACCGCGCACGGCTACCGCTCCACCGTCGACGGCGTCGAGCACGTCGCCCTCGTCCACGGGGAGATCGGCGACGGCGAGGGCATCCTGGTGCGCGTGCACTCCGAATGCCTCACCGGCGACATCTTCGCCTCCCAGCGCTGCGACTGCGGCCCCCAGCTGCACGCCTCCATGGAACGCATCAAGGCCGAGGGCCGGGGCGTCGTCGTCTACCTCCGCGGCCACGAGGGCCGCGGCATCGGGCTGCTGTCCAAGCTGCGCGCGTACGAACTCCAGGAGCGCGGCCGCGACACCCTCGACGCCAACCTGGAACTCGGCCTGCCCGCCGACGCCCGCGACTACGCCGCCGGCGCGCAGATCCTCGCCGACCTCGGCGTGCGCAGCGTCCGCCTGATGACCAACAACCCCGAGAAGTCCGACGCCCTCGCGCGACACGGCATCACCGTCAGCAGCCGGGAGTCCATGCCGGTCGAGGCGGGCGAGCACAATCTGCGCTACCTGCGCACCAAGCGGGACCGGATGGGCCACGACCTGCCCTGGCTGGACGGGCCCGTGACCACCTCCGCCTGCGGCAACCAGTAGGCACGCACCACCACCCGTAGCACCATCCGTACGCACCACCACCCGTACGTACATCCACGAACCACCGAGGAGCAGAGCTGTGAGCGGCAAGGGCGCACCCGAACTGAGCGTGAAGAACTGCGGAGACCTCCGGGTCGCCGTGATCGCTGCCCAGTGGCACGAGAAGGTCATGGACGGACTGGTCGACGGAGCCCTGCGGGCCCTGCACGAGCTGGGCATCGACGAGCCCACCCTGCTCCGCGTCCCCGGCAGCTTCGAGCTCCCGGTCGTCGCCAAGGTCCTGGCGGGCCGCGGCTACGACGCGATCGTCGCCCTCGGCGTGGTCATCCGCGGCGGCACCCCGCACTTCGACTACGTCTGCCAGGGCGTCACCCAGGGCCTGGTCCAGGTCTCCATCGACACCGGCGTACCCGTCGGCTTCGGCGTCCTCACCTGCGACAACGACGAGCAGGCGCTCGACCGCGCCGGTCTTGAGGGCTCGAACGAGGACAAGGGCCACGAAGCGGTCACCGCCGCCGTCTCCACCGCCATGACCCTGCGCACCGTCAGCGAGCCCTGGCGCTAGACCCTCCGCCCCGGATGCGCAAGGAGTCCAAGGAGTGAACCCCGGCACCGGGGTGCCCGGGTCAGCCCGTACTCTAAGGACATCATGGCGAACAAGACCTCCAAGACCTTCGAGGAGCTCTTCACCGAGCTCCAGCACAAGGCCGCCACCGGCGACCCCACCACCTCCCGCACCGCCGAGCTGGTGGGCAAGGGCGTCCATGCCATCGGCAAGAAGGTCGTCGAGGAGGCCGCCGAGGTCTGGATGGCCGCCGAGTACGAGGGCAAGGAAGCCGCCGCCGAGGAGATCTCCCAGCTGCTGTACCACGTCCAGGTGATGATGGTCGCGCGCGGGATCTCCCTCGACGACGTCTACGCCCACCTCTAGACACCCGGCGGCGGGCCGCGGGCCCAGGCCCCGCCCGCACCCGCAGTCCCCGAAGTATCCGTACCTCACGCATTCCACGCATTCCACGCACTCCACGCCTCAAAGGAAGCCCCATGCTGCGCATCGCCGTCCCCAACAAGGGTTCACTCTCCGGACCGGCGTCGGCGATGCTCCATGAGGCCGGCTACCGGATGCGCAAGGAGTCCAAGGAACTCGTGGTCGTCGACCCCGAGAACGAGGTGGAGTTCTTCTACCTCCGCCCCAAGGACATCGCGATCTACGTGTCCACCGGCCGGCTCGACATCGGCATCACCGGCCGCGACCTCCTCCTCGACTCCGGCGCCGGCGCCGAGGAGATCCTGCCGCTGAACTTCGGCCGCTCCACCTTCCGCTACGCCACCACCCCCGGCACCGCGAAGGGCCCCGAGGACTTCACCGGCATGACGATCGCCACCTCGTACGAGGGGATCGTCGCCAAGCACCTCGCGGACCACGGCATCGACGCCTCCGTCGTCCACCTGGACGGCGCGGTCGAGACCGCCATCCAGCTCGGCGTCGCCCAGATCATCGCGGACGTCGTCGAGACCGGCACCAGCCTGCGCAACGCCGGCCTGGAGGTCATCGGCGAGCCGATCCTCACCTCCGAGGCCGTCGTCATCCGCGGCAACGGCGCCGACGCCGAGGACCCGCAGGTCCAGCAGTTCCTGCGCCGCCTCCAGGGCGTCCTGGTGGCCCGCAGCTACGTGATGATGGACTACGACTGCCGCGCCGAGCACCTGGAGCGCGCCGTCGCCCTCACCCCCGGCCTGGAGTCCCCGACCGTCTCCCCGCTGCACAACGAGGGCTGGGTCGCGGTCCGCGCCATGGTCCCGGCCAAGGAGGCCCAGCGGATCATGGACGACCTGTACGAACTCGGCGCGCGCGCGATCCTCACCACCTCGATCCACGCCTGCCGCCTCTAGACCCCGCGCGGACGGCGCGCCCGACCGGCGCGCCGCCCCCGCCCCGCACGCCCCTCCAGAAGGCACCGCATCATGGCCGAGTCCGCCGCCCCGCCCGCCACGCCCACCCTGCCGGTCACCTTCCGGCCGACCCGCACCCGGGCCGTCCTGCTGGGCGTGGGCGCCGTCATGTTCGCCACCATCACCGGCATCGCCGTCCTGCTGGAGCGCCTGCAGCCCGGTGAGCGGATCAGCTTCGTCCTCGTCGCCGTCCTGCTGAGCTCCGTACTCGTCCTGCTCAGCCGCCCCAAGGTGGTCGCGGACGAGGACGGCGTCACCGTCGTCAACCTCACCAACACCCGCCGCCTGGCCTGGGCCCAGATCCTCCGGGTCAACCTGCGCCCCGGCGACCCGTGGGTGTTCCTCGACCTCAGCGACGGCACCAGCCTGCCCGCCCTCGGCATCCAGCCCGGCGTGGCCAAGCAGCAGGCCATCCGCGACGCGCGCGCCCTGCGCACCCTCGCCGAAACCCGCGGAACCGGGACGAACGACCGCTGAGCGGACGCCCCGCGCCGCCGCGTACCGTTGCGGCCGCGAGGCCAGTGACTACCCTGGTGGCGGGGCACCGCCGTGCGCCCCGCCCACCGGCCCCGGGACCCCGAGGCCCGCGGGCACCTGCTACTCGAGGAGTGACTCCCTCCAGCAATGGACGGATCGTCCGGTAATATCCGCGCCGCCCTCCCCACGGAGGCGGCGGCATGACCATCCCGCTACTCCTGCTCCTGGCGGCATTCGCCCTGATCCTCGCCAACGGCTTCTTCGTGGCGGCCGAGTTCGGCCTCGTCACCGTGGAACGCCCCGAGGCGGAGCGCGCCGCAGCCGACGGAGACCGCCGTGCCCGTACGGTGGTCAGGGCCCTTCGGGAGCTGTCCTTCCAGCTCTCCGGCACCCAGCTCGGCATCACCCTCACCTCCCTCGTGGTCGGCATGCTCGCCGAGCCCGCCCTCGCGGCCCTGCTGTCGGGGCCGCTCGCGGCCACCGGCCTGCCGGAGGGAGCCGTCTCCGGCGTCGCCGTCGTCATCGGCATGCTGCTCGCCTCCGCCGTCCAGATGGTCGTCGGCGAGCTCGTCCCGAAGAACTGGGCGGTCTCCCGGCCGCTCCAGGTGGCCCGCTTCGTCGCCGGCCCCCAGCACGCCTTCTCACGCCTGTTCCGGCCGGTCATCGCCGGGCTCAACGCCGTCGCCAACCGCCTCGTGCGGGCGCTCGGCGTGGAGCCCACGGAGGAGATGGCCTCCGCCCGCACCCCCGGCGAACTGGTCTCCCTGGTCCGCCATTCGGCCCAGGCCGGCGCCCTCGAACAGGACACCGCCGACCTCTTCGTACGGACCCTCTCCCTCGGTGAGCTGACGGCCCAGCACGTCATGACCCCCCGGGTCAGGGTCAGCGCCCTCCAGCACACGGCCACCGCCGCCGACGTGCTCAACCTGACCCGCGCCACCGGCCTGTCCCGCTTCCCGGTCTACCGCGAACGCATCGACGAGGTCACCGGCGTCGTCCACCTCAAGGACGCCCTCGCCGTCACCGAGTCCGAGCGCGACCGCGTCAGCGTCGGCCGGATCTGCGTGCCCCCGCTGCTGGTGCCCGGCTCCCTGCCGGTGCAGCCGCTGCTGGAGCGGCTGCGCAGCGAGCAGCCGATGGCCGTGGTCGTCGACGAGTACGGCGGCACCGCCGGGGTGGTCACCCTGGAGGACATCGTGGAAGAGCTGGTCGGGGAGGTCCGCGACGAGCACGACCTCGCCGAGGACGCCGTCCCCGAACTGGCCGCCGTACCCGCCGAGGACGGCCGCCCCTCCTGGGAGGCCGACGGCAGCTGCCGCGTCCAGACCCTGCGCCGGATAGGTCTGGAGGTGCCCGAGGGACCCTACGAGACCGTCGCGGGGCTCGTCGCCGACCTCCTCGGCCGCATCCCCGCCCCCGGGGACCGCGCCGACCTGCCCGGCTGGAAGCTGTCCGTCCGCAGGGTCGGCCGCAACCGGGCGGAACGGGTCCGGCTGGTCCGGCTCACGGCCGTGCCCGCCGCAGGCGGCTCCCGGCCCGCCACCGCCCCCGCGCAGGCTCCCGCGGGCTTCGCCTCCGGTCCTGACACCGCCACACCGGTCCCGCAGCGGGCCGAGCTGGAAGGGGCCGCGCGGTGAACGCCCTCCAGCTGCTCTTCGCCCTGCTGCTCGTCCTCGCCAACGGCTTCTTCGTCGGCGCCGAGTTCGCCCTGGTCTCCGTACGCCGCAGCCAGATCGAACCCCTCGCCGCCGGGTCCAAGCGGGCCCGGCAGGTCCTCCACGGGCTGGAGAACCTGCCGCGCATGATGGCCGCCGCACAGTTCGGCATCACCATCTGCTCCCTCACCCTCGGCGCGGTCGCCGAACCCACCGTGGCCCGGCTGCTGGAGCCCGTCTTCCACGCCGCCCACGTCCCGGAGGGCCTGATCCACCCCCTCGGCTACGCCCTCGCGCTGGCCGCCGTGGTCTTCCTCCACCTGGTCATCGGCGAGATGGTCCCCAAGAACCTCGCCATGGCCGCCCCCGAGCGGACCGCCCTGTGGTTCAGCCCCGGCCTGGTGGCCTTCGCCCGCGTGTGCGGGCCGGTCACCACCGGCCTCGGGGCCTGCGCCAAGCTCGTCCTCAAGCTGTTCAAGGTCGAGCCCAAGGACGAGGTCGAGGCCGTCTACACCTCCAGCCAGCTGGGCCGGCTCCTCAAGGACTCCCGGCAGGCCGGACTGCTGGAACCGGTCGAGCAGGAACGGCTGGAGGACGCGCTGGAACTGGGCAGCCGCCCCGTCACCGACGTGCTCCTCGACCGGGACCGCCTGGTCACCGTCGGTCCCGCCGTCACCCCGCGCCAGATCGAACAGCTCACCGTGCGCACCGGCTACTCCCGTTTCCCCGTCCGCGCGGACAGCGGCGCCTTCATGGGCTACCTGCACGTGAAGGACGTACTCGACCTGGAGGACCGGGAGCGGGCCGTGCCCCAGCGGGTCTGGCGCCGGATGACCACCCTGTGCTCCACTGTCCCGCTGGACGACGCCCTCGGCGTCATGCGCCGGGACGCCACCCATCTGGCCCAGGTCGCGGATCCGGGCGGCCGGGTCCTCGGACTGGTCGCCCTGGAGGACGTCCTGGAGATGCTGGTCGGCGAGGTCCGCGACCCGGCGCACCGGGCGTACGTACGGGGCGCGTGAGCACAGCCAGCTGATCACCACCGCGTGACGCCGGACCCCGGGACCCGACCTGGGGCCCGCCCGGGACCTGAACCGGGCCCGAACCGGGCCCGATCCGGGACCGGCGTCACGCGGGACCGTCACAGCGCCGGGGGATCCGGCCGTTCCTGCGGCCCCCGGCCCGACAGGACCTCCCCGTACGCCTGCATCAGATCCGGCAGCCGCAGCGTGGCCAGGTCGTCCCGCGAGGGCTCGCCCGCGAAGCCCGCCAGCCGCAGGTCCCGGTACGCGCAGCTCTTCTCGTACAGCGTGCGCAGGAAGCGGCCGTTGCCCAGCTCGTCGATCCAGCCCTGCTCCACCACATGCCCGCTGATGCTGCGCAGCTCCTCCAGGGCCTCCTCGTCCCACCGGTCGCCGTTCGCGTCCGCGAGCACCCCGCCGATCGCGGTCAGCTCCAGCGGGCGGTAGCTCGGGAAGTCCACCCGGGTCGTGAACCGCGAGGACAGCCCCGGATTCGCCGCCAGCAGCCGGTCCATGCCCGCCGGATAGCCCGCGAGGATCACCACCAGGCGGTCCCGGTTGTCCTCGGCCCGCTTGAGGAGCACCTGCAGGGCCTCGTCCCCGTACGCGTCGCCCTTGCTGTAGCCCGAGTTGGACAGCGAGTACGCCTCGTCGACGAAGAGCACACCGCCGATCGCGGAATCGATCAGCTCGTTCGCCTTCACGGCCGTCTGGCCCAGGAACTCGCCCACCAGATCGGCCCGTTGGGCCTCCACCAGATGGTCCCCGCCGAGCAGGCCCAGCGCGTAGAAGACCCGGCCCAGGATTCGGGCCACCGTGGTCTTGCCCGTACCCGACGGGCCCGAGAACACGAAGTGCCGTTTCGGCGGCTGCACCGGAAGCCCCTGACCCGCCCGCAGCCGCGCCATGTGCAGCTGCGCCGACAGCGCCTTCACCTGCCGCTTGACCGGCTCCAGGCCCACCATCCGCTCCAGCTCCGCCAGCGCCTCCGCGAGCGCCGCCGGATCCGCCGGCCCGGCCGGCAGCCCCTCCGGCGCGCCCTGCTGCGGCACCGCCGTCTTCCGCCGGACCCCCTCCGCCCGGCCCGCCGAAGGCGGCGCCAGCGGGCCCGGCTCCACCGGCCCCTGCTCCGCCAGGTCCGGGACGAGCCCGGCGCCGCCCGGCGGGCCCCCGCCGAGGGCGACCGCCGCGAGGTCCCCGCCGACGGGGGCGGGGCCGTGGCCCGCGTAGCCCCCGTAGCCGCCGTAACCGGCCAGGCCCGCCAGATCGGCCATCCCGTCGGTGTCGTCGCTGTCCTCGATGGCCGTCAGCCGCGCCGCCGTGTCCATGAACGAGGGATCCACCCGGTGCACCGCCCGGTACAGCGGCAGCGCCGCCGCGCTGCGCCCGGTGCCCTCGTGCGCCCGCGCCAGCCAGTACCGCAGCTCTTTGCGCTGCGGCTGCTCGCTCCGGCAGCGCATCAGCGCCGCCGACAGCATCGGCTCCGCCTGCCCGTACATCTCCAGCCGGACCCGCGCCATCCCGCCGAACAGCCCCGACTCGATGCCCAGCAGCGGATCGTTCACCAGCGGCTCGGTGTGCCGGACCAGCTGCTCCCAGTCCTTGACCAGATACGCCCGGCACGCGTGCAGGAAGCGGACCTGCGGGTCGGTGTCCACGGGCGGCAGCGCGGCCAGCGCCTGGTCCAGCTCCGGCACGTGCCGGCCGTCCAGCCAGTGCGAGGCGTGGGCGAGCAGCAGATCCCGCCGGTTCTCCAGCACCGGCTGCACCCACCAGCCCAGCCAGTACCAGGAGTTCAGCGTCCGGCGGTGCCGGGTGCGCTGCTCGCCGAAGCGGTCCCGGTGCGCGTACATGCGCAATAACGCGGTCCCGGTGTCCACCCGGAGCGCGTGCAGGCCCAGCCAGGCATCGGCCATGGAGGGATCGAGCCGTACGGCCGCCCGGAACTCCTCCTCCGCCTGCGGATAGGCGCCCATGGTGCAGGCGTCGACCCCGCGCAGCCAGGCGAGTTCGGCCGGGGCGTGCATGCTGCCCGGCGTGCCGAAATCCATCACGTCCCCCAGAAGCCTGCCCCCGTGGTGCGTGGCAATACCCGCTTCGAGCGCGCGAGTTGCCCGGTGCCCCCGACTGGCGTCGCTGAAATCAGGGCTGCATCGTACCTGCGCTTTCGCACCATACGTAGGGCGCGGAGGAGCCGGATCGGACGTGCGCCCCGGCCCGCGTCGGTGACTCAGCGTGAAGAACGGGGGAGTGGCGGGCCCGCGGAAAGGGCCGGCCGGAGCAGGGCGCGGACAGCACGAAGCCCCCGATCACGGGGGAACAATCGGGGGCTTCATGTCCGCTACGGCCTGTGCGGGCCGTGCACGGAGAACGTAAGGCCGCCGCCGGTCCCCGGTCAAGCGGGTCGGCGGAGGCCCGCTGGAGGCCCGTTCCAGGACGGCTCAGGCCCGGGGGAGGCCGTCACCCTCCGTCACCGGAGGCGGGGTCGCGGAGGTCCCACCGGCCCCGGAAGACCACTCGTATCCCGTACCGCTCTGGCGTACCAGGATGTCGGCGAAGGGGCGCGAAGGGTCACGGGAGAAGTGCGCGCGCTCGGCGCGCTCCCATTCGTCCCAGAAGTCGGACAGTTCGCGCCCGTCCCGGTTTCGCCCTCGCAGCCAGGACTCCGCCCGCGGCGTCTCCATCCACAGCAGCCGCGCCAGCCACGGGCGCAGCACCCGCCGCCCGGCCCCGACCCCCTCGATCAGCACCACCGGCGCCGGCTCCAGCACCCGCCGCGCCCCGAACCGCCGCTCCACCCAGTCGTACGGGGCCCAGTGCGCGGGCCGGCCCGCGGCCAGCGGCTCCAGCACCTGCGCGCGCAGCCGCTCCTCCCAGCCGAACAGCTCGGCATGGCTGGCCACATCGTCCAGGTGCAGTACGGGCGCACCGCCCAGCGCCTCCGCGAGGCGGCCCGCGAAGGTGCTCTTGCCCGATCCGGCGTGCCCGTCCACCGCGATCAGGCGGACCGGGCCCAGCGAGGGCGGCAGGGCGGCGAGCTCCCGGGCCAGGGGCTCAAGGGACTCAAGGGGCTCAGGGTGCTCAAGCCGCTCAGGGTGCTCAGAGGGCTCAAGGGACTCACGTGACGGGTGCGGCTCCACCCGACCAGCGTAGACAGGCCCGACACGACCCCGAGGTTCGGCCTCCGGCCCCCGGGAACTGGAAGGGTGAGGCCACCCGAAGCGCCGACCCACCTGGGGGAACCCCGCGATGACCGCACCCACGCCCCGCCGGGCCGTACTCGTCGCCGCGCTCGCGGCCGCCACCGCGGCCACCGCCGCCACCGTCCCCGGCGGCGGGACCCGGGCCGCCGCGGCCACCGCCGCGCGCGCGTCCGGACGTACCGTCGACAACCGCTTCTGGTACTCCTACGGCCACTGGGCGGCCGGCACCCACCAGGGCACCACCGCCGTCGGCGGGACCCGGCCCGGCCTGGAGATGGCCTCGGCCGTCGGCCGCACCGAGTACGCCGACCCGCACACCGGCCGCAGGGCCACCTGGGAGTACGCCACCTGGACCTCCCCCCTCCACCGCTCCACCGTGCCCGCCACCGAGGCCATCGCCTCCTGGAACGCCCGTACCCCGGCCGGAAGCTGGATCCGGATCGAACTGCGCGGCACCTACACCGACGGCACCGCCACCCCCTGGTACACCATGGCGCGATGGGCCTCCGGCGAGGCCGACATCCGGCGCACCTCCGTCGACGGCCAGAGCGACGGCAGGTCCACCGTCTGGACCGACACCCTCGCCCTCGACCCCGCCGCCGCGGCCGGGGGCCTGCGCCTCGCCGCCTGGCAGCTGCGGCTGACCCTCCACCGCAAGCCCGGCGCGGCCGCCGGACCGACCGTATGGCTGGCCGGGGCGATGGCCTCCGACGTGCCCGACCGGTTCACCGTCCCCGCCTCCACGCCCTCCGGGGCCGCCCGCGAACTCGCCGTGCCGCGCTACTCGCAGGAGATCCACGCCGGCCGGTACCCGCAGTACGACAACGGCGGCGAGGCGTGGTGCAGCCCCACCTCCTCCCAGATGGTCGTCGAGTTCTGGGGCGGCAGGGCCGACGCCACCGACCTGGCCTGGGTCGACAGCCGCTACTCCGACCCGCAGGTCTGCCACGCGGCCCGCTCCACCTACGACGCCGCGTACAAGGGCTGCGGGAACTGGCCCTTCAACGCCGCCTACGCCGCCACCTACCGCGGCCTCGGCGGGCTCGTCACCCGCCTCGGCTCCCTGACCGACCTGGAGACGCTGATCGCGGCGGGCATCCCGGTCATCACCTCCCAGTCCTTCCGCCAGGAGGAGCTGACGGGCGCGGGCTACGGAACGGCGGGCCACCTGATGACCGTCATCGGCTTCACCGCCGCCGGGGACGTGATCGCCAACGACCCCAACTCGCCCGACAACCCCTCGGTGCGGCGGGTCTACAAGCGGGCCGAGTGGGAGACGATCTGGCTGCGCACCAAGCGCCAGGCCGCCGGCGGCAAGACCGCCTCGGGCAGCGGCGGGATCTGCTACCTCTACGGGCCCGCGCGGCCGGGGGCCGCCCAGCTCGCGGCGCTGCGGAGCGTCGGGGTGCTGTGAGGTGCTGTGGATGCGGTGAGGTGAGGTGCGGTGCGGGCGGGCCGGGGTGCACGCGGTGAAAAACCGGGCATTCCGGCGTTGACCGGGAGGCAGGAGAAGGCGGAACATTAGGGAGTAAATGGCAGATAAAGGCTTCTCACAGGAGGCGGCCGGCCATGACGACCCATCCCAGCATCGAGCACCACCCCGACCTCGCCGAGATGCGCACTCGGTTCGAGCGGGTGACCACCACCCCCGCCGCCCAGGCGGTCGAGGCACTGGCCCTGATCACGGGCCTGTACCTGGCGGCCTCGCCCTGGATCGCGGGATTCAGCACCCTGACGCCGCTGGCCGTCAACAACCTGATCGTCGGCCTGGCCTTCTGCCTGTGCATGGGCGGTCTCGGCTCCGCCTACGAGCGCACCCACGCGATGGCGTGGACGGCGGTCGTCCTCGGAGCCTGGACGATCATCGCCCCGTGGGCCATCGCCGGTGAGATGGACACGACCCGCACGGTGATCAGCAATGTGATCGCCGGCGCGGTCGCCCTCTGCCTGGGCCTGGCCATGGCGGGCATGGCGAACCGCCGCGACCGCCGCGTCTGAGGCCGCCCCGGTCCGGGCCCGTCCCGGTCCGAGCCCGCCCCGGCCCAAGGCTCTCCCGTCCACTGCCGCCGCCGGACCCTCCGGCGGCGGCCTTCGCCGTGTGAGCCCCGCCACCCGTGACCCGCGTCTCTACCCGAAGGGTGCAAACGCTGGCACATTGGACGCCATGACTGCCGACGCCGCCGCGCCCACCGCCTCCGCCGGGGACCTCATCCGTACCGGGGGCCCCAAGGACGACTCCTCCTGGCTGGAGCACGTGCTCGGCTGGACCCTCGTGGTCGTGGTGGCCATGTTCGTCACCCAGGCCGGCCTCTTCTGAGCCACGGGCCGGTCCGCGGGCTGGCCCCCCGCCGCGCGAGGCACCACCCTGGAGTGCGGGGTTCGTCCCGGAGTGCCCGGCACCTCCGGATCCCGCAGAACGGTTCGACGACGTCGGTGATCTTGCCCCGGTGACGGGACGCCCCTGATCGGGCATACTCAAGCCGCCGCAGCCGCTGAACAGCCCCTTCCGTGATCCGGGAGGGGCGGCAACGGCTGCACAGAGCCCGAGACCCGGCGGCGCGTCCCACACCTCGCGCGTCGCCGCCGTGCCCGAGATGGAGGAGAGCGCCGCCATGACCGACCGCGCCCCGCAGACGGTGGACCGACAGCTGCCCACCGAGGAGTCCCGCGACCTCCTCGCCCTCGTACGCGACATCGCCGAGCGGGAGATCCGCCCCCGGGCCGCCGAGGAGGAGGACGCCGGCCGGTTCCCCCGGGAGGTTTTCACCCTGCTCTCCGAGGCGGGCCTGCTGGGGCTCCCGTACCCCGGTGAATTCGGCGGCGGCGACCAGCCGTACGAGGTCTACCTCCAGGTCCTGGAGGAGCTGGCCGCGGCCCGCCTGACCGTCGGCCTCGGCGTCAGCGTGCACTCCCTCGCCTGCCACGGCCTCGGCGGCTACGGCACCAAGGAGCAGCAGGCCGCGCACCTGCCGGACATGCTCGGCGGCGGCCTGCTCGGCGCGTACTGCCTCTCCGAGCCTGCTGCGGGCTCGGACGCCGCGTCGCTCACCACCAAGGCGGTCCGCGACGGCGACGACTGGCTCATCACGGGCACCAAGGCGTGGATCACCCACGGTGGGGTCGCCGACTTCTACACCGTCCTCGCCCGCACCGGCGTCGAGGGCCCCAAGGGCATCACCGCGTTCCTGGTCCCCGGCGACGCCGAGGGTCTGACGGCGGCGGTGCCGGAGAAGAAGATGGGCATGAAGGGCTCGCCCACCGCCCAGCTGCACTTCGACGGCGTACGTGTACCCGACTCCCGCCGCATCGGCGAGGAGGGGCAGGGCTTCTCCATCGCCCTGGCCGCACTCGACGCGGGACGCCTCGGCATCGCCGCCTGCGCCATCGGCGTGGCCCAGGCCGCGCTGGACGAGGCCCTCGCCTACGCCCTGGACCGCAAGCAGTTCGGGCACCCCATCGCGGACTTCCAGGGGCTGCGCTTCATGCTGGCCGACATGGCCACCAAGATCGAGGCGGGCCGTTCGCTGTACCTCGCGGCGGCGCGGCTGCGGGACGCGGGCAAGCCGTTCTCCCGGCAGGCGGCCATGGCCAAGCTCTTCTGCACGGACGCGGCGATGTCCGTCACCACGGACGCGGTGCAGGTCCTGGGCGGGTACGGCTACACGGCGGACTTCCCCGTCGAGCGGCTGATGCGCGAGGCGAAGGTGCTCCAGATCGTGGAGGGCACGAACCAGATCCAGCGCATGGTCATCGCCCGCCACCTGGCGGGCCCGGAGACCCGCTGACGGCTCAGTACAGCCCGCTGCCGGTGGTGGGCCAGACGGGGGAGGACATCACCCGCGCCCACTCCGGATCCCGCCGCCCGGGCAGCGTGAGCCCGGCATCCGCCCACCGGGCCAGCAGCTCCCGGTAGATCGGCGGATCGGCGGGCGGTGCGGAGGGGGGAGCGGGGGCTGTGGGGGCCGTGGGGGGTGCGTGGGGTGCGGGAGCCACGGGAGGCGCGGCCTCCCGGTATCCCTCGCGCTGATACCCCCGCTGAACCGATTCTTCGCAACCCGACCCACCGACCCGCCGCCGCCGGCCGGCAGAAGACTGAAGCGTGCTCATACCGAAGCAACGGGCGGGGCGGGCGCGGGGTAACGTCCGCCCACCCCGGTGATCCGTTCGAGGGGTACCCGGGGGCGGGAGCTGCGGGGGCGGCATCACGGTGATGTTCGGGGGTTTCCCGTCAGTCCTATCGTCTCTCCGTGTCGGGCCGGTCCCTCAAGGGCGCTCCCTTCGGTCGCGTCGCTGCGCGATGGCCTACGGCCACCCTTGACCGACCGTCCCGCCACGGAAATCCGAAAGACTGCCGGGAAACCCCCGAAGGAACGGGCCGGGGGGACGAAGGACCCTCGGGGCGGCCCGGCCGTCCGGGCGAAGCCCGGGGCGCGTCTGAACGCTACGCGCTGCCGTCGGCTCAGCGTCTGCCGGTCGTCCTGGGCCGTACATAAGCCGCCATCAATCGCTACGCGCTCCTCCGAGACGGCGACAGCGGGTGATTTGGGGCTGGACATAAGCCGCCTCATTTCGCTGCGTGCTCCTGTCGGACGGCGCCAGCGGGCGGCTTGTGGCTGGACATAAGCCGCCATTAATCGCTACGGGCTCCGGTCGATCGCGTCAGCGGCCTGTTCGGGGCTGGTCCATGCCCTACGCGCGAGATCCGTTCGCTGAGACGGCGTCCGCGAGCCCCTGTGGCTGGGCATAAGCCGCCACCGCATTCTTGGGGCCTCTCCGAGACGGCGACTGCGGGCACGGGCGCCGGAAGTCCGTCGAAACCCCCGAACGTCACTGTGATGCCGCCCCCGTGCATCCCGCCACCCCCGCAGGCGCCCCGGCACGTCATGCCTGTCCGTCAGAACGTGCCACAACTCTGGCCGCGCAACGCGTTTCTGACGTACCGTCATACTCGATGCCGTCGGCCGACCCAGGAGCCCCCATGCCACCCCCCGACCGCCCCGTCGCGCTCGACGAGTACCCCATCCACCAGGCCCCGCTGTCCATGAAGCACGTCGTCAGCGGTGACCGGAACGCCTACGACCGGTGCATCTTTCACGTCTTCGATCACGCCGGTCGGGCCCTCCTCATCCTCGGGCTCGGTGTCTATCCCAACGCCGGCGTCATCGATGCCTACGCCACCCTCCGGCTCGGTGACGAGCTGCTCGCCGTGCGGGCGTCCGATGCGCTGGGGGACGCGCGGATGGAGCAGCTGGGCGTCCCGCCCGTGGGCCCGTTGTCCGTCGGCGTCGAGGCGCCGCTCCGGCGGTTCCGCCTTCGCTGCGCGGCCGATCCGGTCGACCCGCGCGGGCTCTCGTACGACATCACCTGGACCGGCGAGTTCCCCGCCGTCTGGGAGCCGCACCACACCCAGCGGCGCGGGGGCCGGCTGATCCTGGAAGGGCGGCGGTTCGTCCAGGCGGGCGGGGTCACCGGCTGGATCCGGGCGCGCGGCGAGGAGTTCGTGCTCACGGCGGGGGAGTGGACCGGCACGCGGGACCGGAGCTGGGGCGTGCGGCCGATTCCCGGTGAGGACGGCGGCCGGGCGGCCGAGGAGTACCGGCCCGAGGGGTTCCACTGGCTCTGGATCCCCGTCCGCTTCGAGGACCGCTTCGTCATGGTGCTCGTCCAGGAGGACGCCGACGGGCACCGCACCCTGAACGACGCCCTCCAGGTCTTCCCCGAGGGCAGTGGCCGCAACGACGTGCAACTCGGCTGGCCGCACACCGACATCCGCTACCGCCCCGGCACCCGCCACCCCGAGCGCGCCGTGGTCCACCTCACCGACCCCTCCCGCAAGCCCCTGGAGCTGGGCGTGGAGATCCTGAACTCCTCCCCCCTCGCCGTCGGCGCCGGCTACCCCCCGGCCGCGGACTGGCAGCACGGCACCTGGCAGGGGCGCGGCTGGACCGACCGGCGCGTCTACGACCTCTCCGACCCGGCGGCCCACCCCATGGCCGCCTTCGGCGTCACCGACCACTCGGCCCGGTTCACGCTCGACGGGCGCACCGGCCACGGGATCTTCGAGCACGGCAGCTTCGGCCGCCACGACCCGAGCGGATTCGCCGACTACTCCTCCGTCGCCCAATAGGTCAACGCGGCCCACCAGAAGGGGTATTCATGGCAACCGCTCCCCGTCCGCGGACCTCCACCCGTGAGCCCGACGAGCTCGGGCGCCGGCTCGCCGCCTGGCTCGGGGAACGCCTCCCCGGCGCGCGGGTCACCAACGTCTCCGTGCCCGCCTCGAACGGGATGTCCAGCGATACCCTGCTCTTCGACATCGAGCACCCGGACACCCCGCTGCGCGCCTGCGCGCTGCGGCTCGCCGCCGACCCGGCCGCCTACACCGTCTTCCCCGCCTACGACATGCCCCGCCAGCACCGCGTGATGAGCCTGGTCGCGGCCCACACGGACCTGCCCGTCCCCCGTGTGCGGTGGCTGGAGGAGGATCCGGGGCCGCTGGGCGCGCCGTTCTTCGTGATGGAGCGCGCCGAGGGCCGCGTACCGCCCGATGTCATGCCCTATACGTACGAGGGCAACTGGCTGCACGCCGCCACCGACGCCGAGCGCGCCGCGCTGCAGGAGGCGAGCATCGCGCTGCTGGCCCGGCTGCACGACCAATTCCCCGCTGAGGAAGCCGAGTTCCTGCTCCCCGAGGGTGAGGGGACCCCGCTGCGGCGGCATGTCGAGGCCCAACACGCCTACTACGCCTGGGTGGTGCGCGGTCTCGCCCGCTCACCGCTCATCGAGCGGGCCTTCGGCCGGCTGGAGGAGCTGTGGCCGGCGGACGAGGGCCCCGCCGTCCTCACCTGGGGCGACGCCCGTATCGGCAACATCGTCTACGACGGGTTCACGCCGGTGGCCGTACTGGACTGGGAGATGGCGGCGTACGCCCCGCGCGAGGTGGACCTCGGCTGGACGGTCTATCTGCACCGCTTCTTCCAGGACCTCACCGTCGGCTTCGGCCAGCCCGGACTGCCGGACTTCCTGCGCCGCGAGGACCTGGAGGCGCGGTACGCCCAACTGACCGGCCACACCCCGCGCGACATGGAGTTCCACACGCTCTACGCGGCCCTGCGGCATGCCGTCGTGATGCTGCGCATCGCCTACCGGCAGGCGTACTTCGGCGAGGTCGAGGTCCCCGCCGACCCGGACAGCCTGATCCTCCACCACGCCAGCCTCGCCGCCATGGTGGAGGGGACGTACTGGTAGCCGTAGCGGCAGATGCGCGCAAAACGCCGTACAGGGAATGGAACGGCGGGAACAGGGCAGGAGGGTCGCCGGGGGAGTGGGCCCCGGCAACCGTCAGGCGGCCTGGGCGTGTTCCCGGCGCGTATGCGTCTGCGGCTGCGGCAGGAGCGGGCGCACCACGCGGATCGGGCGCGAGCCCGGCCCGCCGACGTGCGAGAACGGCTGCGTACGCCAGTCCAGTCCCTGGGGCAGGGCCCGGATCAGGAGGGTGTCGAGGTCCGGCGTCTCCAGCGGGGCGAACGCGCCGACGGTCGGCAGTGCGTCGGTGGCGGGACGGCCGGTGCCCGCGCAGACGGTGAGGCCGAAGGGGTTCCACGGGGTGAGGCAGAGCGCGTGCTGCGGCAGGAACTCCTCGTCGGCGACGAGGGCGATCGACTGGCCGCAGTCGGGGCAGGTCGCGTGGTGGATCTCGAACGCCTCGCTGTCGTCGAGGTATTCACCGTCGTCCGGGTAGGTGTCGTCCCCGGACGCGAGCGGTTCGAGAGGCTCCGGTTCGGTGCGACCGGCGCGCGTGGTATTCGGCATGGATGTACTCCCCCTTGGGTGGGCCGGGCGGGCAAAGTCTTGGGCCTCGGCCACAGCAACCACTTCCCGTCGAGGGTCACGAGTAACCACAAGAGACCAGCCTCCACCTGCATACCCCTGTGGCCTTCGTCACATGCCTGCCGCAGATGCCTCCAGTGGGCGGACAGCACTGTGCCTGAGGTGCCGTTGGGCCGTAAGTTGTGCGGCTATGAGCGCAATGGAGGAGCTGGACCGCCAGATCGTGGATCTGCTCGTGCGGGACGGGCGGATGAGCTACACGGATCTGGGCAAGGCCACGGGACTGTCCACGTCGGCAGTCCATCAGCGGGTACGCCGACTGGAGCAGCGCGGGGTGATCCGCGGCTACGCAGCCGTGGTCGACCCGGAGGCCGTGGGCCTGCCGCTGACCGCATTCATCTCGGTCAAGCCCTTCGACCCGAGCGCCCCGGACGACATCGCCGAGCGGCTGTCCGGCGTCCCCGAGATCGAGGCGTGCCACAGCGTCGCGGGCGACGAGAACTACATCCTCAAGGTACGGGTGGCCACCCCGCTGGAGCTGGAGGACCTGCTCGGCCGGCTGCGCGCCCTCGCCCACGTCGCGACCCGCACCACGGTCGTGCTCTCCACCCCCTACGAGGCCCGCCCGCCCCGCGTCTGAACCCCCGCCCCCGCCACCGCGGGGGACCCGGCGGTCGGAGGGGCCGGGGCCACGCGGGACACTGGTCGGCATGACTGACCGCACCGCCCACTCCGCCGAAGCCGCCGGAGCACCGACCAGGACCGTCCTCCTCCGCGGGGGCGAGGTCCACAGCCCCGCCGACCCCTTCGCCACGGCGATGGTCGTCGAGCGCGGCCATATCGCCTGGGTCGGTTCCGAGGGCGCGGCCGACGCCTTCGCGCAGGGGGTCGACGAGGTCGTCGACCTCGGGGGCGCGCTGGTGACGCCCGCCTTCACCGACGCCCACGTGCACACCACCTCCACCGGTCTGGCCCTCACCGGCCTGGACCTCTCCGGAGCGCCGTCCCTCGGCGCCGCGCTGGATCTCGTACGGGCCTACGCCGCGGGCCGCCCCGGGGACCGGGTACTGCTCGGGCACGGCTGGGACGCCGCCCGCTGGCCCGAGCGCCGGGCCCCGCTCCGCGCCGAGCTGGACGAGGCGGCGGGCGGCCGTCCCCTCTACCTCAGCCGCGTGGACGTGCACTCGGCCGTGGTCACGACGGCCCTGCTCGACCTGGTCCCGGGCGTGCGGCCCGTGGGCGACCGGCCGCTGACCGCCGACGACCACCACGCCGTACGGCGGGCCGCCCTGGCTGCGGTCACCTCGGCCCAGCGCGCCGAGGCCCAGCGGGCGGCCCTGGACCGGGCCGCCTCCCTCGGGATCGGCTCCGTGCACGAGTGCGGCGGCCCGGACATCTCCTCCGCGGAGGACTTCACGGGCCTGCTCGCGCTGGCCGCCGAACGGCCCGGCCCGCGCGTCTTCGGCTACTGGGCGGACCGCGACCTGGCCCTGGCCCTGGAGCTGGGCGCCGTGGGCGCCGCCGGTGACCTCTTCGTGGACGGCGCGCTCGGCTCGCACACCGCGTGCCTGCACGCCCCGTACGCGGACGCCGCGCACACGGGGACCGAGTACCTGGACGCCCTCGCCGTCGCCGAGCATGTCGCGGCCTGTACGGAGGAGGGGCTGCAGGCCGGTTTCCACGCGATCGGAGACGCAGCGATCACCGCGGTCGTCGAGGGCGTGCGGGCGGCGGCCGAGAAGGTCGGCCTGGCCCGGATCCGGGCCGCCCGGCACCGGGTGGAGCACGCCGAGATGATGACCCCGGCCACCATCGCCGCCTTCGCGGAGCTGGGCCTGACCGCCTCCGTGCAGCCCGCCTTCGACGCGGCCTGGGGCGGCGCGGACGGCATGTACGCCGACCGGCTCGGCGCGGAGCGCGCCCGCACCCTCAACCCGTACGCGGCCCTGCTCAAGGCCGGTGTCCCGCTGGCCTTCGGCTCGGACGCCCCGGTCACCCCGCTCGACCCCTGGGGGACCGTGCGCGCGGCGGCCTTCCACCGGACGCCCGAGCACCGCGTCTCCGTACGGGCCGCCTTCACCGCGCACACCCGGGGCGGCTGGCGTGCGCTGGGCCGCGACGACGCGGGTGTCCTCGTCCCCGGCGCCCCGGCCGACTACGCGGTCTGGGAGACGGGCGAGCTGATCGTCCAGGCGCCCGACGACCGGGTGGCCCGCTGGTCCACCGATCCGCGCTCGGGCACCCCCGGGCTGCCCGACCTGACCCCCGGTTCGGCCCTGCCGGTGTGCCTCGCCACGGTCGTCGGCGGCCGGGAGGTATTCGTACGCCCACAGGGGTGATCCGGTCGGCCTCGGTTCGGTGCGGGCGGCCGGACCCGGATAGGTTCGGCCGGGTCCACCACGGACGTCGTGCCGGACGGATCCGTCTGCTCAGCGCGCCCGCGCCTAGGGGGCGAGGGAAGGTTTCACCGGGCGGCGGGTGGCCCCAGGTCGGTGCCCGGCGGTCCAGTAGACAACGGTCACGGCGCCCCGCAGCCAGCGGGCGTCCGGCCGGCCCGAAGGACCGCGGGGCCCGATCACCCGCACCGCCGGGGGCGGCGGTGGCCGATGTTCTAGAGTCATTCCCTGCGACCGGACGTACAGGACGTGCAAGAGCACAAAGGGGACTCAGTGAGCGACGGCGGACAGCGGACCTACGGGCCGCTCGGAACAGCCTTGGTGATCATTCCGACCTACAACGAGGCGGAGAACATCGGGCTGATCGTCGGCCGTGTCCGGGCGGCCGTCCCCGAGGCCCACGTCCTCGTCGCCGACGACAACAGCCCCGACGGCACCGGCAAGCTCGCCGACGAGCTGGCGGCCGGCGACGACCACGTGCACGTCCTGCACCGCCAGGGCAAGGAGGGGCTGGGCGCCGCCTACCTGGCGGGCTTCGTCTGGGCCCTGGAGGCCGGCTACGGCGTCGTCGTGGAGATGGACGCCGACGGCTCCCACCAGCCGGAGGAGCTGCCCCGGCTGCTCACCGCCCTGGCCGGCGCCGACCTGGTGCTGGGCTCCCGCTGGGTGCCGGGCGGCCGGGTGGTCAACTGGCCCAAGAGCCGGGAATTCCTCTCGCGCGGCGGCTCGACCTACTCGCGGCTGATGCTGGACGTCCCGATCCGGGACGTGACCGGCGGCTACCGGGCCTTCCGCCGGGAAACGCTGGAGGGTCTGGGCCTGGACGAGGTGGCCTCCGCCGGGTACTGCTTCCAGGTCGACCTGGCGCGCCGGGCGGTGGCGAAGGGCTACCGGGTGGTGGAGGTGCCCATCACGTTCGTCGAGCGGGAGTTCGGCGACAGCAAGATGAGCAAGGACATCGTGGTGGAGGCCCTGTGGCGGGTCACCCAGTGGGGCCTCAAGACCCAGGCGGCCAAGCTGCTGGGCAAGGACGCGGGTCACGCCAAGGAGCCGGGCCACGCCAAGGACGCGGGCGACTCCAAGACCACCGGCGACGCCAAGGACCAGAGCCACCCCTAGGGGCTGTCCGGTACCTCCGGCTGAGGCCGCTTTTACGCGGTCCCAGGCACACTGGAGGGTATGACGACCGGCACTGGATCCCTGCGGACGGGCAGCTCGACGGCCCCCCGGCGGCGCTCGACCGCCCGTACCTTCCTCCCCCTGGCGGTCGCCGCCTGGCTGATCCTGGAGATCTGGCTGCTCGGCCTGGTCGCGTCGGCGGCCGGCGGGCTGACCGTGGCCGCTCTGGTCATCGGCGGGATCGTCCTCGGCGCGGTGGTGATCAAGCGCGCCGGGCGGCGGGCCTTCAAGAACCTGACCGAGACCTTCCAGCGGGCCCAGCAGGGCGAGCATCCCACCCCGCAGCAGCCCGGGCAGGGCAACGGCCTCACGATGCTGGCCGGCCTGCTGCTGATGCTGCCCGGCCTGCTCTCCGACGCGGCCGGTCTGCTCCTGCTGCTCCCGCCCGTCCGGTCCTGGGTCTCGCGCCGCTTCACCCGCTCGCTGGAGCGGAAGATGGCCGCGGCGCCCGCCGGAAGCTTCGGTGACGCCTTCCAGCAGGCCCGTATCCACCAGCCCGACGGCAAGATCGTCCAGGGCGAGGTCATCCGCGAGGACCGGCCGGCCGGGCCGCAGGGCCCGGACACGACGTACCGCCCGCCGCTGGCCCCGTAACAACCCGGTACCCCGCCACCTCGGTGGCGGGGGAGGGCACGCCGAGGGGCCCCGCCACTGATGTGGCGGGGCCCCTCGGCTTCGTGCGGTGTCCGGGTGTCAGGCGGACTTGCGGCTGTCCCGCGGATGCACGGCAATGTTCATGGCGCCGGAGCGCAGGACCGCCAGCCTTTCGGCCAGCACTTCCTCCAGCTCCTCGCGAGTGCGTCGCTCCATGAGCATGTCCCAGTGCGTTCGCGCGGGCTTGCCCTTCTTCTCCTCGGGCCCGTCCCCGTCCACCAGGAGTGCCATGGCGCCGCACGCCTTGCACTCCCACTCCGGCGGAATCTCTGCCTCAACCGAGAACGGCATCTCAAATCGATGTCCGTTCTGGCATGCGTACTCCACCGCCTGGCGCGGGGCCAGATCGATGCCGCGGTCCGTCTCGTAGCTGGTAACCACGAGGCGCGTACCGCGGAGAGCTCGCTCACTCATGAATCGTGCCTCCCGGGCTTTGTCGCCCACAGGACAGGTGTCGCTGTCGTCGTCATCCGGTCAACGTCCGGTCGGCGGTATAGATTCCCGCTCCGGTCGTGCGTCGCCCGTCGTGCCGCCCCTTGTTGTACCCACCAGTGCCCGTTTTGTCACATCTGGCAGCAGATGTCACCCAACGTCCACGCTTCTTGAGCGCGCAGTAACGGTCCGCCTGGCAGGCCAAAGGCGTACACTACCGGCCCATCGCTTCAACGTCTAAATCCGTTCGGAATTCGTTCATGGATCCGGACCGGTCCCGGCCGCCACCCCCCGTCTCAGATGCGTTCCGGTACAGGATTGCCCGCCGCCTCCACCGCGCGCCGCACCGGCACTCGCGCCAGCAGCAGGAACCCCAGTGCGAAGAACACGACCAGCGAGATGATCGCGTCCCGGTAGCTTCCGGTCAGCTGGTAGGTCAGGCCGAAGACCAGCGGCCCCACCCAGCTCAGCCCGCGGTCGCTCATCTCGTAGGCGGAGAAGTACTCGGCCTCCTTGCCCGCGGGCACCAGGTGCGAGAACAGCGAGCGCGACAGCGCCTGGCTACCGCCCAGCACCAGCCCGATCATCGCCGCGAGCGCGAAGAACCACAGGGGCGTGCGGGCCGGCAGGAAGTAGCCCACCGCGAGGGTCACCGCCCACGCGGCCAGCGAGCCCAGGATCGTCCGCTTGGCACCGTAGATCCGCGCCAGCCGGCCCATGCCCAGCGCGCCGCCCACCGCCAGCACCTGCACCAGCAGCACCGCCCCGATCAGCGTGGACTGCTCCAGCTCCAGCTCCTCCGAGCCGTAGACCGACGCCTGGCTGATCACCGTCTGCACGCCGTCGTTGTAGATCAGGTACGCCAGCAGGAACGACAGGGTCAGCGGATAGCGCCGCATGTCCTTGAAGGTGGCGATGAGCTGCTTCCAGCCGCTCACGGCCGGAGCGGCGCCCGGCTCCCGGACCACGGCCCGGTCCCGCAGCCTGCGCAGCGGGATCACCGCGAAGGCGCCCCACCACAGCCCGGAGGCCGCCAGGCAGATCCGCACCGCCATGCCCTCGGAGACACCGAAGGTGTCGTGGCCCAGGTAGAGGGCCAGGTTCAGGACGAGCATCACGGACCCGGCGGTGTAGCCGAAGGCCCAGCCGCGCGAGGAGACGGTGTCCCGCTCGTCCGGGGTGGAGATCTGCGGCAGGTAGGCGTTGTACAGCACCATCGAGACGGACAGCGAGGCGTTCGCCACGATCAGCAGCAGCCCGCCCAGCAGATAGCGCTCACCGTCCAGGAAGAACATGCCCGTCGTCGCCGCCGCGCCCAGGTAGGCGGCCGCCGCCAGCAGCGGCTTCTTGCGGCCCGTCCGGTCCGCGACCGCCCCCGCCAGCGGCATCAGCAGCACGGCGAGGATCACCGAGGCCGACACCGTGTACGCGAAGAAGGACCCGGCCCGCACCGGTATGCCCAGCGGGTGCACGAAGCCCTCGGCGTCCGCCGCGGCCTTGGCCACCGAGGTCAGGTACGGCCCGAGGAACACGGTGAGCACGCTCGCCGAGTACACCGACACGGCGAAGTCGTAGAAGTACCAGCCGCGCTGCTCCCGCTTGCGTTCCGCCGCCGCTTCGGTGGTGACGGCCGCCGCGGCTCCGCCGTCCCCGGCGCCCGGTTCCGCTTCCCCGGTCCTGCTGGTGTGGTCCGCACTCACCCGGTGTCCCCCCGCTGTTCCCGTGCCGCCGCGGCCGCCGCACCCCGCGCGGGGGCCGAAGGGCGAGTCAGGCCCAGGCCCCGCGCCGGTCCAGCACCGTGCGCAAGATGTCGATCCGGTCGGTCATGATGCCATCCACACCCAGGTCGAGGAGAGCCTCCATACGTTCCGGTTCGTTCACGGTCCACACGTGGACCTGGAGGCCCCGCTCGTGCGCGGTCCGTACGAAGCGCCGGTCGACCACCCGGATGCCCGCCTGGCTCTCCGGCACCTGCGCCGCCACCGCCCCCACGCGCAGCGCCGCCGGGATCGCGTAGGAGCGCAGCCGCAGGCCGACCACCCCGCGCATGCCGTACGAGGTCGCCAGCCGGGGGCCGGCCAGCCGCTGGGCGCGGGCCGCCCGGCTCTCGGAGAAGGAGCCCACGCACACCCGGTCCCAGACCCCGGCCCGCGCGATCAGGTTGACCAGCGGGTGCAGGGCGGACTCGGCCTTGACGTCGATGTTCCAGCGGGCGTCCGGGAACTCCTCCAGCAGCTCCTCGAAGAGCGGCAGGGGCTCGCTGCCGCCCACGCGGGCCTCGCGGACCTGCTTCCAGGTCAGCTCGGCGATCCGCCCGCCCCGGTCCGTGACCCGGTCGAGGGTGGAGTCGTGGAAGGCGACCAGTTTCCCGTCCAGGGTGGCGTGCACATCGGTCTCGAAGTACCGGTAGCCCGCCCCGGCGGCCCGGCGGAAGGCGGCGGCGGTGTTCTCCAGCCCGTCGGCGGCACCGCCGCGGTGCGCGAAGGGGATCGGAGCCGGGTGGTCCAGATACGGATGGCGAAGGCGTACGTGCGTCACGGCCGCAGTATCCACCCTGCGGGGCGGGGCCGGTGGTACCGGAGGTGAACAGGAGACGGGCGGGGACGCTCCTGCCTGGTGCGGGTGGACCCACTCGTGGCACGCTGTGCCCCGGGCAGCAATCCAATCCAGGGCTCCGGCGGTCCCCGGCCGGGCCAATCCGAGAAAGTGGACCGGACGCCATGGCCGAATGGACCTCAGCGGTCGGTGCCGCACAGCTCGCACGGCTGATCACCTCGCAGCAGGAGCGCACCGCCGTCCCCGGCGCGCGCCGGGCCCCCGCCTACCGCAGCCTCGCCGACGGCATCCGGCTCCTCGTCCTCGAAGGCCGCGTCCCCGTCGCCGCCCGGCTGCCCGCCGAGCGCGAGCTGGCCGTGGCCCTGACCGTCAGCCGCACCACCGTCGCCGCCGCCTACGAGGCCCTGCGCGGCGAGGGCTTCCTGGAATCCCGCCGCGGCGCCGGGAGCTGGACCTCCGTCCCGGCCGGGAACCCGCTGCCCGCCCGCGGTCTGGAGCCGCTGCCGCCGGAATCCCTCGGCTCGATGATCGACCTCGGCTGCGCGGCCCTGCCCGCCCCCGAGCCCTGGCTGACCAAGGCCGTACAGGGCGCTCTGGAGGAGCTGCCCCCGTACGCCCACACGCACGGCGACTACCCGGCGGGCCTGCCCGCGCTCCGCCGGATGCTCGCCGACCGCTACACCGAGCAGGGCATCCCCACCATGCCCGAGCAGATCATGGTGACCACCGGCGCGATGGGCGCCATCGACGCCATCTGCAGCCTGTTCGCCGGGCGCGGGGAGCGCATCGCCGTCGAGTCCCCCTCCTACGCCAACATCCTCCAGCTGATGCGCGCCGCCGGGGTCCGGCTGGTGCCCGTGGCCATGGCCGACGGGCTCGGCGGCTGGGACATGGACGTCTGGCGGCAGGTGCTGCGGGACTCGGCCCCCCGCCTCGCCTATGTCGTCGCCGACTTCCACAACCCCACCGGGGCCCTCGCCTCCGAGGAGCAGCGCCGGGCGATGGTCGAGGCCGCCCGCTCGGCCGGTACGGTCCTCGTCGCCGACGAGACCATGGTGGAGCTCCAGCTCGCACCGGACCTGCGGATGCCGCGCCCCGTCTGCTCCTTCGACCCGGCGGGCAGCACCGTGGTCACCGTGGGCTCGGCCAGCAAGGCGTTCTGGGCGGGGATGCGGATCGGCTGGGTCCGGGCCGCGCCCGATGTGATCCGCAGCCTGGTGGCCGCCCGCGCCTACGCCGACCTCGGCACCCCGGTCCTGGAACAGCTCGCGGTGAACTGGCTCATGCGCACCGGCGGCTGGCAGGAGGCCGTGGAGCTGCGCCGCCGGCAGGCCCGGGAGAACCGGGACGCGCTGGTCGCGGCGGTCCGCCGGGAGCTGCCGGACTGGGAGTTCGAGGTCCCCGCCGGCGGGCTGACCCTGTGGGCGCGGGCCGGCGGGCTGTCCGGCTCCCGGCTGGCGGAGGTGGGGGAGCGGGTCGGCGTACGGGTCCCCTCGGGGCCGAGGTTCGGCGTGGACGGGGCCTTCGAGGGTTATGTCCGGCTGCCGTTCACCGTGGGCGGGCCGGTGGCCGAGGAGGCCGCGGTCCGGCTGGCGGCCGCCGCCCGGCTGGTGAGCACGGGCGCGGGCGGCAGCGGGGCGGAGCCGCCCCGCACCTTCGTGGCGTAGGCCGTCCCCTCCGGCGGGGTCTACCGGGGTTCGGCCTCCGGGGTGCCCAGGGCCGGAACCGGGGCCTGGGCCGGCGGCTGCCCGGGGAGCGGCTTGGCGAGGGGGTCCCGGCCGCCGGGGCCCGGCTGCCGCTCGGGCAGCAGTTCCCGTACGGCCTGCCGGTGCGCCGGGTGCGCGGCCTCGTCGTACGGGTCCGGGGTGGCGGGTACCTGGAGCCGGTGCACGGGGCCGGTGCCGAGCCGGGCGTAGCCGCGGCCGGGCGGGACGTGCGCCGTCGGCGTGGTGTGCGGCGGCAGGCCCAGGACGTCGGCCACCTCCTGGACACCGGCCGGGCCGAGCACGATCCGGGCGCGGGTGTGCTGCCAGACGGCGTCGGGCAGCAGTTCCAGGTGCTCGAAGCGCTCGGCGACCGCCACCGTGACCTGCGCGGCCCGCCCGTGCCGCAGCGGCACCTGGAGCTGTGCCAGCGGATCGGGCCCGCCCTCGGTGACGGCGAGGTGCGCGAGCACGCTCGGCTGGTCCAGCAGGATCCACAGCGGGCGCCGGGTGTCCTCGGGCGCGGGGCGGCCCGCCTCGCGGGCCCGGTGCAGGGCGATGAGCCGGCGTTCGGTCTCCTGCGCGGCCCATTCCAGGGTGGCGAGCGCGCCGACGGGCCCGCACTCCACGGCGAGCACCCCGGCCCGGCCGGTCAGGCAGGAGTACTCGCCGCTGCCGCCGCCGTCGACGATCAGTACGTCGCCCCCGTGCCGCAGGGCCTGGAGGGCCAGGGAGCGGACCAGGGTGGAGATGCCGCTGCCGGGCCGGCCGACGGCGAGCAGGTGGGGTTCGGTGGAGCGGGGGCCGGTGCGCCAGATGACGGGCGGCATGTCGCGCGGCTCGTCGCCGTCCAGGACGGGCAGGGTGCGCTGCACCGCGCCGGCGTCGGTGAAGCCGAGCACGGTCTCGCCCGGCGAGGTGACGAAGGGCTGCGCGGCGATGCCCGTCGGCAGCGCGGCCAGCACGCTGAGGTCGAGCCGGTTGCCCTCCTCGTCCCAGGTGAAGTGGTATTCGCGGCCGCGGCCGGACTTGGCGTGCAGCAGGGCCTCGATCCGGGCCCGGGAGGCGGCCTCACCGTCGGTGAAGTAGGCCGGGTAGCGGATGTGGAGCCGGGTGATCCGGCCCGCGTCGTCGAAGGCGTAGTCGCTGAACGCCTTGTCCCACTCGCCGCCGTGGGCGTAGAGCGGGCTCGGGTCCTCCGCGATGGAGAAGTACGGTACGAGCGCCTCGTAGAGGGAGCCGAGCCGTTCGGCCTCGCTCTCGCTGGGGCCGGTCTTCACCGGGGTGCGGTCACGGCCGTGCCAGGCCGCCGCCGCCATGAGGGTGATCATGGCGAGGAGCGGGCCGTAGGGGACGAGGGCGACCACGAGGACGCAGGAGGCCGCCAGGAACAGCGCGGGACCGCGCTTGTCCTTGGGGGTGGCCGACCACCTGCGCCGCCCGGCCGCGGCCAGGACGCGCAGTCCGCGTCCGATGACGAGCAGCGGATGGAGGACGTCCGTGGCGTTGTCGGCGGCCGTGCGAGCGAGGTCGCGGCCCCGGTTCAGCGACGCGGTGCCGCTGCTGAGGATGCGGGGAAGTGGGCGCCGGGCCACGGGCGTCTCCTGGAGTTGTGGTGGTGAGCGGTGTTCCGGGTGCTGCTGGCGTGGCTGTGCTGTGGCCGGCTCAGGGCCTGTCCGGCGGATCTTGGCCGGGGCCGACCCTGATCCGCCGGACAGGTCCTAAAGCTTGATCCCGCCGAGCAGGCTCGCCAGGCTCGCGGTGCTCGCCGTGATGCTCGGGGCGATGGCGGAGCCGGCGAGGAAGAAGCCGAAGAGCGCGCAGACGGACGCGTGCATCAGCTTCATCCCGTCCTTCTTGAAGAAGAGGAAGCAGATGATGCCGAGCAGGACCACGCCTGAGATGGACAGGACCATGAGGGTTTCTCCTGGTGGGTGGGGACAGTCACCAACAGTTGTTCCAGGCTCACAGGAAGTATCAATGCGAAAAAAGGTGCATACGGGTGAATCCTGGGGTTTTTCACTTGACCGGCTCACTCCGGGTGGCGCGCCCCGGGTCCCCTGTGCCCACGGCTCCCGGCCCCGGCCCGCCCCGGACATCCGCAGGCCAGGGCGCTACCCTGGCGCTTCACCCGTACGGACGCAGCGCCGTGCGCACCCCTGCCCGCACGGCGCGGGGAAGCTTCATGCCAGCAGCGAGTGAAAGGCGGTACGCGCGATGAGCGAGCACACCGAGCCCACCGGGGGCACCCCGGACGCCCCCGACGAGGACGTCATCGAACTGGCCACCAAGATCTTCGACCTCGCCCGCCAGGGCGAGAGCGCGCAGCTCGCCGCCTACCTCGACGCCGGGGTCCCCGCGAACCTCACCAACGACCGCGGCGACACCCTCGTCATGCTCGCCGCCTACCACGGCCACGCCGGCACCGTCACGGCCCTCCTGGCCCGCGGCGCCGAGGCCGACCGGGCCAACGACCGCGGCCAGACCCCGCTCGCCGGCGCGGTCTTCAAGGGCGAGACGGCCGTCATCCGCGCCCTGCTCGCCGGAGGCGCCGACCCGCACGCCGGAACCCCCTCCGCCGTGGACACGGCGCGCATGTTCGCCAAGGCCGACCTGCTGGAACTCTTCGGAGCCGCCTAGTCCGCTTTTTTGCCGGGCCCGGCCCGGCAGAGACCTCACAGGTTGATCACAGCGGCCGTAAATGTGGTCGCGGCACACAAACCGGCTGGGTCATCATGGCGTCGGATTCGATTCGCGAGCACGGCGGCCGGGCAGGAGGGGCAGGACACGCAGGGTGTCCCGGCCCCGCCCGGTCACCTGGTCACGAAGCACCGACGAGAGTGAGAAGGCAATGGTCTACATCGAGCGGAACCAGACGGCGGACGTCCTCACATGCTGTTACACGGCCCTGTGAATCCCGATTCCCGGTCGCGTCCCCAGCTTGATTTGAGGCCATTCCCATGTTCGAACCAGTCATAGCGCCGAGCGGTACCCTGCTCGGGCTCCTCCAGCGGGGCCGCGGCGACGGCACGCTGCACGCGCTCGCGGCACCCCGGCCGGAGGCCCTGCAGGCCCTCGATCAGTGCGTGCTCCGCGACCCGCGCCAGGACTGGCAGGTCGAGAACCGCTCGCTGTACTACGCCCGGCTCTACCTCGATCTCAACGGCCCCCTGGCCGCGATCGAGAGCCACCTCTTCAGCGCCGACGACCTCGTCGACGACACGGACCACCGCACGGGCCTCGCCCTGTCCGTCCTGGGCCACCTGGCCTCGTACG
The DNA here is from genome assembly GCF_040644195.1 of Streptomyces sp. NPDC047014. Classification (NCBI taxonomy): domain Bacteria; kingdom Bacillati; phylum Actinomycetota; class Actinomycetes; order Kitasatosporales; family Streptomycetaceae; genus Streptomyces; species Streptomyces sp. NPDC047014. Next base: position 208,518 of record NZ_JBEYVX010000006.1, read on the forward strand.
GCCGCGACGACGCGCTCATGCTGCTGCGCCGCTACGCCGCCTCCGGGGCGAACTGGGCCTGGGCCCTCGACGAGCTCGCCCTGCGCGACGACGACGAGGGGCTGCGCTCCCTCGCCGGCCCCGTCCTGGCCCGCTTCCCCGCCACCGCGGAGGGCGAGGCCGAGCTCGCCGCCGCGGTCCGCGACGCCTACGAGCCCCGGCCGTGGTGCCTGTGGGAGCAGCTGCCGCCGTACGCGGAGCGTCTGCGCGCCGCCCGGCAGCAGGGCTCCTTCGACCGCTGGCAGCGCCAGCTGAACCCGACCGGGCCCCGGCCCGGCTGGGGGGTCCAGGCCGTCTTCGACTGGGCCGCCGAGGGCCTGCGCCGCGGCACCCCGCTGCATGTGCCCGCCGCCCGCTGCCTGGCCGCCGTGGCCCAGCCCGAGGACCGCGCCGCGATCCTCGCGGCCGCCGCCGGAGCCGACGGCGAGGCCGCCCGCGCCACCGCACTGCACCACCTGGTCCTCGCCGAGCCGGAGAACCCGGCCGTGCTGGACCTCGTCGAAGCCGCCGCCGACGAGGCCGCCGTCGCCGCGTACGAGCGCATGTGCGGCCCCGAGGCCGTCGAGCGGGCCCGGCGCTGGGTCCACCGCCCCGACGCCCTCGGCGAGGCCGCCGCCGCCGTCCTGGCCACCCGGGGCGGAGCCGAGGACGCCGGGCTGGTCTTGGGCGCGCTGCGCTCCACCGTGCGCGGCTCCGGCCCCGACACCGCGCGCCTGTTCGCCCTCGTGGACGGGGCCGGCCGGCTGGCCATCGGCTGCGCGGCGCCCGTCCTGCGCCACATCTACCGCGAGACGTCCTCGTCCCATCTGCGCGGCCGTACCGCCCGCGCCCTCGCCAGCACGGACCCGACCTTCGCGGCGGGCTTCGCCGTCGAATGCCTCTGGGACTGCGAGGAGACCACCCGCGAGGTCGCCGCCCGCCACGCCGAAACGGCCGACGCCCGCGTCGCCCCCCGCCTCCGCCGCCTCGCGACGGACCCGGCGGAGGAGGAGGACGTGCAGTCCGCCGTCCGCAGCCGCATCGCCCCGGAGCCGACGGTGTAGCCCCCCGCCGCCCCACCCCACTCCCGCGCCCGGGCCCCACGAGGGGACCCGGGCGCGCGGCGTGCCGCCGTACGGCGGTCAGCGGGCGGGGGTGAAGCGGACCGGGGTGCCGGGGCGGGACTGGGCGGCCGCGTCCAGGGCCGGGCCCTCGGGGACGACGCCGACCACCGGGTAGCCGCCCGTCACCGGGTGGTCGGCCAGGAAGAGCACCGGGAGGCCGTCCGGGGGGACCTGGACCGCGCCCAGGACCATGCCCTCGCTCGGCAGCTCCCCGGCGCGGGCGCGGACCAGGGCGGGGCCGGACTCCGTGCGCAGGCCGATGCGGTTGGAGCGGTCGGACACCCGGAAGGGGGACCTCCAGAGCGCGGCGAGCGAGGCGGGCGTGAACCAGTCCGCCCGGGGGCCCAGGCGCAGCGGGAGCACCAGTTGCGCGGGCGGGCCGGGCAGGGCTGCCGTATCCGCCGCGGTGGACGGCTCCGGGCCCGGCGGGCCCACCGGGAGGACCGCGCCCGCGCTCAGGACCGGCGGTCCGAGGCCCGACAGCAGGTCCGTGGCGCGGCTGCCGAGCACCGGCGGGACGGCCAGGCCGCCCCGCACCGCGACATAGCTCCGCAGCCCCGACTCCGCCGGGCCCACCTCCAGCTCCGCCCCCGCCGGCAGCCCGACCCGGGCGCCCCAGGCCGCCGGGCGCCCTGAGACCCGTACGGAACAGGGCGCCCCCGTCACCGCCACGGTCACCGCGCCGAGGGCGCGCAGCCCGACCCCGTCCAGGGTGGTCTCCAGGGCCGCCGCGTCCGGGGGATTGCCCAGCAGCCGATTGGCCAGCGCGTACGCCGCCGCGTCCAGGGCGCCGGAGCGCGGGACGCCCAGGTGCGCGTGGCCCGGCCGCCCCCGGTCCTGGACCGTCGTCAGCGCCCCCGCCCGCACCACCAGCAGCTCAGCCACGCCCGCCGTCCTCCTCCGCGAACCGCACCCGCACCCCCGGCGCGAACAGCGCCGCCGGCTCCCGCGCCGGATCCCACAGCACCACGTCCGTGGAGCCGATCAGCTGCCAGCCGCCGGGGGAGGGGCGCGGGTACACCCCCGCGTACGCGCCCGCCAGCGCCAGCGAGCCGGCCGGCACCGCCGTCCGCGGGGAATCCCGGCGCGGTACGCGGAAACGCTCCGGCAGCCCCGTCAGATAGCCGAAGCCCGGGGCGAACCCGCAGAACGCCACCCGGAACTCCGCCCCCGTCACGAAGCCCGCCACCTCCTCCGGCCCCACCCCCCACAGCCGTGCCACCTCGGCCAGGTCCGGCCCGTCGAAGCGCACCGGCACGCTCACCAGCGGCCCCTCCTCGCGGGCCAGCGGCGGCACCTCCCAGCGCGCGATCCGCGCGCCGAGCGCGACCGGGTCCCGTACCCCGTCCAGCAGCACGGTGCGCGCCGCCGGCACCAGATCCCTTACGGGCCCCAGCTCGCCGGAAGCCCGCCGGCGCAGCAGTTCCGCGTGGAGCGCGGCCACCTCCTCCGCCGTGTCCAGCTCCACCAGCAGCGCCCGCGCGCCCACCACCAGCGTCCTCACGTGAACGCCTCCACCCGCACCCCGGCGGCCCCCAGCGCCTCCCGGACCCGCAGCGCGAGCCCGGCGGCGCCGGGGGTGTCCCCGTGCAGGCACAGCGAGCGCGCCGCCACCGCCACCGGGGTCCCGTCCGCCGCGGTGACCGTGCCCGCGCCGGCCATGGCCACCGCCCGCCCCACGACCGCGTCCGGGTCGTGCACCACCGCGCCCGGCTCCCCGCGCGGCACCAGCGTCCCGGCGGGCGTGTAGGCGCGGTCCGCGAACGCCTCCGGTACGGGGGCGAGCCCCGCCTCCGCGGCGGCGGCCAGCAGCAGCGAGCCGGGCAGCCCCAGCACGGGCAGCCCGCCGGTGGCCCCGGAGCCGGCCGCGAGCCGGACACCCGCGACCACGGCGGCCGCCTGCGCGGCGTCGTGCACGGTCCGGTTGTAGAGCGCACCGTGCGGTTTCACGTACGACACCCGGGAGCCGGCCGCCCGCGCGAACACCTCCAGCGCGCCGATCTGGTAGGCCACCTCGTCCGCGAGCTCGTCCGGCGGCACGTCCATCGCGCGCCGCCCGAAGCCCGCCAGATCGCGGTAGGACACCTGCGCGCCGATCCGCACCCCCCGCGCGGCGGCCAGCTCGCAGACCCGGCGCATGATGGACGGGTCCCCGGCGTGGAAGCCGCAGGCGACATTGGCGCTCGTGACGACCGACAGCAGCGCCTCGTCGTCCGTGAGTGTCCAGCGTCCGAATCCCTCGCCGAGATCGGCGTTGAGGTCGATCACCGCAGTGGATGCGATCATGGAATCCATGCGCCGAGCGTAGAGCAGCGGGCCGCCGCGGCGGCCGGGACGATCCGGCCGAACCATGCCGTTTGGGATGTTGTCCGTGACAGCGCCTAGTCTTTGTCCGTGACTCTCCCCGCCCCGGCCAAGACCTTTCCCTCCCCGGCGCCGGGCCCGGCCGCCGACGAGGGCCTGGCCCGGCGGCTGCGCGCCCTCGCCTGCACCGCTCCGCTGCACGACCTCGACGTACGCAAGGCCAATCTGGCGGGCGAGTACGGGGTCTACGCGATGGCGGAGGTCGCGCTGGCCGCGATCGACCTCGTCACGCTGAACATGGACTTCGACACCGGCGCCGACCACGAGCAGATAGTGGCCAGGCTGCTGCCGCGCGTCGCGGCCCAGGCCCCCTCCCGCCCGGCCGCCGAGCACGAGCGGGTGGCCCGCTGGGTCCTGGAGAACCTGGTCAACGTCGGCAGCGTGGACCGCGGATTCCGCGCGATCTACGGCACCTTCGGCCCCGACGGGGTCTACGTGCGCCGCGACTACGACTTCAAGCTGATCGAGGAGGTCCCCGGCTACGGCGGGGTGGTCTACCTGCGCACCACCGACGAGGCCGTCAACGTCCTCGTCGGCGCCCTCGACACCGACGTCACCAGCGCGCAGATCGCCGCCGAGGTCAAGCTGGAGGTGCTGATCAGCCGCGGGAGGCTGGCCGACGCCCAGCTGGCCGCCGAGCAGGCCCGCTACCGGACCGTGCAGTACGCGGAGACCCTGCGCCGCACCCTCGACGCCACCCGGCGCAACGTCCGGGCGGTGGACTGGCTCCAGGCCGTCCCCGACATGATCGCCGAGGCCCTGGAGCACGTCGCCGACCGCTACCGGCACGAGAACGCGATCCTCACCAACATCCGCAAGGCGCGCGACGAGGCGGAGGACCCGGAGAACAAGCGGCGCGCCGCCGAGCTGGTCGACATCGTCAAGGACTGCATCCGCCGCCACACCCAGCTCCAGTCCCGGCTGCTGGACGCGGGCCCGCTGTTCCGGGCCGAGCAGGACCGCCAGGCGTTCGCCGCCCCGGCGCCGCGCTCCGGCATCGACCTCTACGGCCAGCTCGTGGCGCCGGTCCTGCCGCTGCCGGTGGAACAGGCCCGCCGGGTCACGGACGCCTTCTTCGCCGCCGGTACGGGGCTGCGCACGCCGGTCTCGGTACGCGTGGCCGACCTGGTGGAGATCCTGCTCACCCCGCCCGTGGAGCGCGAGCACCTGGGCGCGGAGATGCCGGAGCCGGACCTCATCGCCACCCCGGACGACAGCCGGTTCAGCGAGGAGCAGCTGGCCGCCGCGACGGAGCTGCTGGCCCTCCCGCACGACGCCCCGCGCCGCCTGTCGGGCCTCCTGGCGCAGGCCCGCCGCAGCGACCCCGAACTGCCGTACCTGGTGGCCCTGCTGGCCGTCCACGCGGCGAGCCCGGCGGTGGGCACGGCCTACCGCCAGGGCGAGGAACGCCTCCTGTTCGCGGTGGACGACGGCACGCAGCTGGACGACCCCGAATTCGGCGGCGCGGACCTCATCGTGGGCACGGCCCTCCTGGACGCGGCAGGCATGGCGGCGGACAGAGCGGAGGCATCATGAGGGCCACGCTCCGCTCACCGGCGCCGACGCCGGACTCGGCCGTGGCGGGGCCCGACCCAGCGGCGCCGAGGCCGAACTCAGCCCCGGCCATGCCGCACCGAGGGCGGCTCCTTCCAGCGGCGCCGACGCCCCATCCAGCCCCGGCCGTGCCGCACCGGGCCCGGCTCCTGCCAGCGGCGCCGGTGTCCCATCCAGCCCCGGCCATGCCGCACCGGGCCCGGCTCCTGCCAGCGGCGCCGGTGTCCCATCCAGCCCCGCCGGCGTTTGAGGCGCGGGTCCGGGCGGAGCCCGGTGCCCGGCGGAGCCGGGTTCCCTG